>JAHEZE010000058.1 GCA_023251235.1 Sphingobacteriales bacterium
GTGGTTATGAAGAAGTGGCACAACGGGCTCCCAATAAATTTGCAGAGAAAGCAATATTACAGACAGCAAGAATTTATTTCTTTGAAATGAAAAACTATGCGAAGGCCGAAACCTATTATGACCAATTAAAACAAATAACCAATAACCAGGAAAACAGACTGGAAGCGATGAGGGGTTTATTACGCAGCCAGTACCAGCAGCAAAAGTGGAACGAAGCTCTTGAAAATGCAAAAGAATTAGTAAGCCTGAAAGGCAGCAGTACAGATGATAAGGCACTTGCCAATATGGCTATTGCAAAAGCTTACCAGGTAAATGGTGAGTATGATCTGGCCATTGCGAATTATAAGTCGGTTGTTACATTAAATAAAGCAGCCATGGCAGCTGAGGCCCGTTATGAAATTGCGAATAGCTGGTTTGCTGTAAGTAAACTTTCTGAAGCAGAGAAAGCTGCTTTTGAAGTAATAAACAAATCAGGTTCTTATGATTTTTGGGTAACAAAAGCATATTTGTTACTGGGTGATATTTATTTTAAACAAAAAGATTATTTCAATGCAAAAGCAACATTCCAAAGCATTTTAGATAATACAATTGTTCCGGAATTTAAAAGCGAAGCGCAGGCTAAATTGAATAAAGTAGTAGAAGAAGAAGGAAAGAATAGTAAAGTAGGTGGTAATTAATAATTAACAATTAATAAAGATGATGAAGGTTACAGATAGCAAATTGTTCTTTTTACTGGCATCAGGAATTTTATCTTTTGGAATTTCCTATTCCCAGCAGGATACAACAAAAAAAAGAACAGTCGATGTTACTTCAACTTTTAAACCGGTTCTGAAAGAATCGGCAAAGATTAATTTCAATGCATCACCTGCTGCTAATGATACTTCGAAGCCGAAACTGAATTATGATATCCCTAATCAGAATCTTTTGTTTAATTATCAGCCGGGAAATTTAAAACCATTGGCGTTGGATATTGATTCAGGAGGTGTTTGGGATGTCAGCAGCTATATTAAGGCTGGATTCGGTAGTTTGAAAACTCCTTTTGTACAGGCAGGTTTTTCTTTTGGTGATGGTAAAACTGCCGGGTTAAATATTTATGCAAAACATATTTCTTCTGACGGAAAATTAAATTACCAGGATTACAGAAATACAAAAGTGGACATGAAAGGATTTTTTCAGACGGCAAAAAACCTTGAATGGAATGCCAGCCTGGGTATGAAGCAGGATAGGTATTTTAAATTTGGTTATAAGCCGTCAGCATTGGTGTTTCCTAAAGATTCATTGAGCCAGGAATTTCAAACATGGAATGGCGGTATCGGATTTCATAATATCAATCGTACTCAGTTTGGTATTTCTTATTCTCCTGAAGTAAAGATCAATGTATTTAAGGATGGAAGAGATAACAGTGAAAGTAATACAGTGCTGAACCTGCCCTTGCAAAAAACTGTAGGGAAAATATTTGCAATAAATCTCGGCGCTACATTTGATCTTACAAAATATAAGCCCGCCAATGCATCTTCTGTTGATAATACTTTCTACTATCTGTCGCCGGCTATACTTTTTAAGACACCAAAAATAAATGTGCAGGCAGGAATACGGCCATCCTGGGATAATAAAACATTTAAAATGTTTCCGAATGTAATGGCAGAAGTAAGTACCGATGATAAAAGATTTATTTTCCAGGCGGGATGGATTGGTTATTTACGTAAAACATCCTATCAATACCTCGCATCGCAAAACCCATTTATTACAACTCCTTCTTCATTAAAGAATACATGGATTGAAGAAAGATATGCAGGTTTTAAAGGTTCAATCGGCGATCATTTTACCTATAGTACAAAACTGGGCCTTGATAAATATAAAAATCAACCGTTATTCATACAAAGAGATTTCGGAACAGATGGGAAATCATTTGGCGTAGTGTATGAGTCGCAAATGAAAGCCTTGCATTACAGTGGAGAGTTAGCCTATACAGAACAGGAAAAGTTTTCAATGGCAACAGGAATATCGTTTAACCGGTATATGAATCAAAAAACCTATGATAAGGCCTATGGTTTGATCCCACTGGAATTAAAAGCTGCCATGCGGGTGCAGGTAATGAAAGATCTTTGGATTAAATCTGATGTCTTTTTGTGGGATGGGGCACATTATATGACACAATCTGAAAAAGGAAAATTAAAGGGGTCATTGGATCTGAATGCAGGGGTTGAATTCCGTATCTCAAAAAACCTAAATCTTTGGTCACAGTTTAATAATATTTTGAACAAACAATACCAGGTCTGGAATCAATACCCTTCTTATGGTTTTAATTTCCTTGCTGGTGTTATCTTCGCATTTGATCAGAAGACGAAGTGATGTACACAACTTTATATCAATATCTCATTTTTCATAAGCAATTAATTTTACCTGGGGTTGGGACAATCCAGTTGCAGCGAACTTCTCCGCAACTGGATTACAGCAATAAAATATTTACTGCTCCATCATACCATTTTAAAATAGACAGCAGGAGTGATAAGCCTTCAAAAAAATTTTATGAATGGCTCTCGCAGTTATTGGCAATAACAGAATGGGAGGCTATTAAAATAGTCAATGACTTTTCATTTGGACTGAAAAAAAATATTTCCTTAAATGGTGAAGTGACCTGGGAGAATGTTGGTGTATTGAGAAGAGACGAAAAAGGAAGTATTATTCTCGAATCTCCAAATATTGAATTAGAAAGTGAAGGATCGGTAATAGCTGAAAAAGTTATCAGGGAAAAGCCGGACCATCCTGTTTTGGTGGGTGAGATAGAAAGGGCATCAACCGAAATGGAAGAGCTACTTATGGAGAGTCCTTCAAAACGGGACTATGCATGGTTAATTGCTCTTGTTCTTACCGTCGCTGCTCTGATGTTTGTTGGCTGGTATTTTTCGGAAAAGGGAGTCAATATTTCTTCAACCGGCAATCAGTCTGTTATCAAAGCAAAGTAAAAGATTATCGGATCTTTTATTTCCCCTTTTTCATTTTACTTTGTCCCCAATTATGGTGAATAAGATCAGCTATACATCCTGCCCGGTTTGTGGTTCGCCGTCTATTTCAAAAGTGATAAGCGCAAAGGATCATACAGTGAGTGGTGAATCATTTGAAATATTTCATTGTGCTGATTGCCAGCTGCGATTTACTCAGAATGTACCGTCTGAAGATTCAATTGGCGCTTATTATAAATCCGAAAATTATATTTCACATACCGATATATCAAAAGGACTGGTAAACAGAATTTATCAGATAGTGAGAAGAAGAGCAAATCAGAATAAGAGAAGATTAGTGGAAAAATATATCAGAGTAAAGGGAGGTAGTTTATTGGATGTAGGAAGCGGAACAGGATATTTTGTTTCCGAAATGAAAAAGGCTGGGTGGATGGTTACTGGCCTGGAACCAGACTCTGGTGCAAGAAAAGTGGCGGAGGAAATAAATTCAATTCAGTTATCCCCTTCAGTTGATCTTTTTAAACTATCCTTAAATCAATATGACGCCATTACGCTCTGGCATGTTCTGGAGCACATACATGATCTGAAAAATTATATACGGAAGTTTAAATTGTTACTGAAGAAAAACGGGAAACTATTTGTTGCAGTGCCTAACTATACCAGCCTGGATGCAGAAATGTATAAAGAATACTGGGCTGCTTATGATGTGCCACGGCATCTGTATCATTTCACTCCTTCATCAATGAAATTATTAATGGAAGAAGCGGGGCTGAAAGTAACAGACATTAGACCCATGTGGTTTGATAGTTTTTATGTAAGCTTACTCAGCAGTAAATATAAAAATGGGAGCATCAATTGGCTGGCTGCCATTTTTACGGGGCTTCGTTCAAATTGGAATGCAATGAGGGATGTAAAAAAATGCAGTTCGCTGATCTATGTAATTTCTAAATAATTTACTGGCTTAATTGTATCTCGTATAACTCGGGCCAGAGTTTACCGGTAACATATATCTTTTTGGTTGCAGGATTATAAGCAATTCCATTGGGCACATCTGCATCAGGGTCTATCGTCTGTATCCTTTTCCACATTTCGGTCATATCATATTTGGCAACTACTTTACCGGCATTGGGATCAATTTTAAGAATGTAAGGATATTGCCATTGATTGGCATATACAAATCCATCTATGTATTCCAGTTCATTTAAATTAAAAGTTTGATTTCCTCCTTCCATGACGGTGGATTTCGTTAATAACCGGAATGTGGAAGGATCATAAAAATAAAGATCACCACTACCGGTGCTTACTATCAGGTTTTTACCATTATGAGTAATTCCCCATCCTTCTGTATCAATTTTAAATTCTTTTACTTTTTTAAAATCTTTAAGAGTATAAACAAATACTACTTTGGTTTTCCATGTAAGCTGGTAAATGGTATCCTTCAGAATCGTTATTCCTTCCCCAAAATATTCTTTGGTAAGACCAATTTGTTTAAAAATTTTTCCGGTTAACAAATCAACTTTCATCAGTTTTGATTTACCAATATAACCTGGATCACCTGTTCCCTCATACAACTCACCATTATAAAATGCAAGGCCCTGGGTAAAAGAACTTGTATCATGCGGGAAAGAATTAATAATGGAGTAGCTTAAAGTGGCGGGAGCCGGACTTTCAGTTGGGGTAACTGTTCCAGTGTTGTCATGTTGACCGCTGTTGACATTACAGGAATAAAAAACAGTTAAAGAGATAATCGTTAATGCTGATAAAAAAAATAATCTTGATTTCATGGAATAAAAATTCTTATTTGCTCGTAAATGTACGATCAATAAAATATTTTAAAGTATAAACTTGCTTTGTAATTTGTTAATCATTTACTTTGAACTCAGGCCACAACTTTCCCTTATCCTTTGCCAGCAAACATTTAAGACAATTTGAAAATTCCTGATTTGTATCCTTAGAAATCCCTCTATTTATTCTTCCAATCCTCCTTTTAACTGAATAACCGTAATTAGTTGTTCAATTAGGAATTTTTCTATTACTTATGAGGAAATATTTTGGGGTATTAGGAGTTTGTTTTTTTGTATTGCAATTATCAGCACAACAGAAATGCGGTTCTTCAGAATACTTAAATAAGCAGATTGGTAATGATCCTTCTTTACGGCAAAGAATTGTGGAAATTGAAAATTTTTCAAAAAAGAAAGCTGGTATAATTACTACTGACCAGCGCATTGCTTCACCTTTGCCGATTATTAAAATTCCAGTAATATTTCATGTATTATATCATTTGCCAGAAGAAAATGTGAGTATGCAAAAAATTGCGGATGCCTTGGCTATTTTGAATCGGGACTACAGAAGGGAAAATGCTGATTCTATAAATACGCCATCTTTTTTTAAACCAATAGCGGCTGACATGGAAATTGAATTCAAATTTGCTGTTTCTGATAGCAGGGGAGTAAGCACAAATGCTGTTGTGCGCAAATATACGCCTGTGAAATACTGGCTCTCGGATGATAACGTAAAATCAAATACAACTTATGGGGATGATGCGTGGGATTCAAAAAGCTATCTCAATATCTGGATTTGTAATTTGGAGGATGTAACAGGTTATTCCACTTTTCCGGGCCTTGATCCAAAACTGGATGGGGTAGTAATTAATTATAAAAATATTATTGAAAGCGGTTCATCTACTGCAAACCTGGGTAGAACTTTTGTGCATGAAGTGGGCCATTGGTTGAATCTAAAGCATATTTGGGGCGAAACATATTGCGGTGATGATGGAGTGGATGATACACCGAAGCAAAGCAGTTTTACACCCGGTTGCCCAAGCGGGATACGGATTTCCTGCACTAATAATTCTTCCGGTGATATGTATATGAATTATATGGATTTTACTGATGATGCCTGTATGAATATGTTCAGCAATGGACAAAAACAACGGGCAAGAGTTTTATTTGAAACCGGAGGCGCAAGAAATTCTATTCTTACTTCAACGGGACTTAATGATCCGTCAATTTATTCAGCAATGTTGCCTGATTTTTATCCAAAATGGCTGAATGCGCAGGTTTATCCTAATCCCGCAATCAGTGTAATTAATATTTATTTTGATTACGACCAACGCTGGCTGGGAAAAGAGTTAATTATTTCTGATATGATGGGAAGACGGGTAATGAAAAAGATTGTCAGTTCAAAAATTCAACAAATTGATATCAGCAAGTTACAACCAGGTATTTATTTTATAAAAGCTATTAAAGAAGATGAAAGCCTGGTACAGAAATTTATTAAATTATAATAAGCCGCCAGCCAACTGTGATTGAAAGACTATCCGCCGAAAGGTGGATTTTTTTATGAGTTAATAAAAAGGGATTATAAGTTTTCCTCATAATCCCTTTAATTGTTTATCAATCCTGATTCTATAAATGTATGGCCTCTCCATAGGCCACTTCAATGGCATCCTTTACACTTTCGCTGATGGTGGGGTGGGGATGAATGCTATTCAATACCTCCTGGTAAGTGGTTTCTAATTTTCTTGCAGTTACTGTTTGGGCAATGAGCTCTGTCACATTGTATCCAATCATATGAGTTCCCAACCATTCACCGTATTTAGCATCGAATATCACTTTTACAAAACCTTCTGTATGGCCGGCAGCTGACGCTTTCCCGCTAGCACTTAAAGGGAATTTTCCAACTTTGATTTCGTAACCTGCTTCTTTCGCCTGTTTTTCAGTATAACCAACTGATGCAATTTCCGGGTAACAATATGTACAACCCGGCACATTATTATAATCTATTGCTTCGGGTTTATGATTATATTTTTTCTCATTGTACCCAATATTCTCTATACAAATGATACCTTCCTTACTGGCAACATGTGCCAGAGCCTGCCCGGGAGAACAATCGCCGATGGCATAAATTCCGGGGATATTTGTTTGCCCGAATTTATCCACCATGATCTTTCCTTTATCGGTTTTAATACCGAGCTCTTCTAATCCAATACCTTCAATGTTAGATGAAATACCAACGGCACTTAATAAAATATCAGCTTCCATTACTACTTCACCATTGGGAGTTTTTATTTTTGCTTTTACTCCCGCGCCTGAAGTATCAACGGATGTTACTTCGCTGCCTGTCATGATATCTATCCCGTTCTTTTTGAAATTCTTTTCCAATTCTTTTGAAATTTCTTCATCTTCAACCGGCACGGCTCTGGGTAAAAATTCAATGATAGTGACTTTTGTACCCATACTATTGTAGAAATAACCAAATTCGACTCCGATGGCTCCGCTGCCAACAACAATCATTGATTTGGGTAATTGCGGCAACACCATTGCTTCACGGTAACCTATTATTTTTTTGCCGTCAATTTTCAAAGAGGGAAGTTCACGACTGCGACCACCGGTTGCAATAATGATATGTTTCCCTTCCACCGTTTTTTTTGTTCCGTCTGAAGCCGTTACTTCAATTTGTCCTTTAGCTTTTAGCTTTCCAAAACCCATCAGTACATCGATCTTGTTTTTCTTCATCAGGAACTGAACTCCTTTACTCATTTTATCGGCAACAGCACGACTTCTTTTTATAACTGCTTCGAAATTGGGAGTACCATTGGCGTCTATTCCAAAATCCTTTGAGTGTTTGATATATTCATTTACCTGGGCACTCTTCAGTAATGCTTTGGTAGGAATACAACCCCAGTTAAGACAAATACCACCAAGGCTTTCTTTTTCAATTATTGCTGTTTTAAAACCTAATTGTGCGGCTCGAATTGCAGCAACATATCCGCCGGGGCCGCTGCCGAGAACAACTACATCATATGCCATAAGTATTTTGGATTTTTGATTTACGATTTCAGATTAGACTTTGGGTTGCGAAGCTACTTGAAAACAGGCATTCAGCAAAAGATGAGCAGGGAACCGAGGGATGAATGGAGCGTCGCAACGGAAGCGATATCAAGGTGCAAAAGCTGGTATCATAAATTCAACTTACACGCTGGAAACCAGCACAGATGCAGTTTCTACTGGTTGTGAGGAATTTTACCAAAAAATCCTGATTTTGTGCTTTATAATTAGTGATCAAACCCTACCTTTGCCTCCCGAATTTTCGGGAATAAATTTTTGAAAGTTATGGCAAGAGTATGTCAGGTTACAGGCAAGGTTCCAATTACCGGAAATAGTGTTTCTCACTCAAACATTAAAACTAAGCGTCGTTTTCTGCCCAATTTACAGAAAAAGCGTTTTTTTCTGGCAGAAGAAAATAAGTGGATCACATTAAAGTTATCTACTGAAGGAATTCGCACCATTAATAAAAATGGACTTTATAATGTGGTAAAAGAATTAAGAAAACAAGGTCAACATATTTAAATTTAAATAGATAATGGCAAAGAAAGGAAACCGTGTACAGGTAATTCTGGAATGTACTGAACATAAAGCAAGCGGACAGCCAGGCACCAGCAGGTACATTACGGAAAAAAATAAAAAAAATAATCCTGAAAGAATGGAGTTGAAAAAATTCAATCCCATTCTAAAGAAAGTAACAGTTCATAAAGAGATCAAGTAATGTGCAAATGTGTCCCGAAAGTTATTGGGACTAATTTTCAATTTTTCAAATAAACGTCATGGCAAAATCAGCAAAAACCGCGATCAAGACAAAAGATCAGAAAGCGGCTTCCGAAGCAAAAAACTGGAGTAAAGTAATAAAAGCTTTTCGCAGTCCTAAAACAGGGGCTTATACCTTTAAGGAAGCTATTGTGCATAAGGATAAGGTGAAAGAATTTTTAGCACAGAAATAAAAATAGGGGTTAGAATAAATATTAAAAAGCTGTCACGTTAACTTGTGATAGCTTTTAATATTTATACCCGGTTTTCAATTATGGGATTTTTTAATAAACTATTCGGTAAAAAGGAAAAAGAAAGTCTTGACCAGGGTTTGCAGAAAACCAAGGATGGATTTCTATCTAAACTAACCAAAGCCATTGCAGGAAAGAGTACTGTTGATGAAGAAGTGCTGGATAACCTGGAAGAAGCTTTGGTTGGCGCTGATGTAGGTATAGATACAACTGTAAAGATTATTGATAAAATAGAAGCAAGAGTTGCGAAAGATAAATATCTGGGAACAGCCGAGTTGAATAAGATTTTACAAGAGGAGATTGAAAGTTTATTGGTAGATACTCCGGACACCAATACGTATGCATTTGATTCTGAGCTTCCCGCCAAACCATATATAATATTAGTGGTTGGTGTAAATGGCGTTGGTAAAACAACGACAATTGGGAAACTGGCTTATAATTTCAAGCATGCGGGGAAGCAGGTTTTACTCGGGGCTGCTGATACTTTCCGTGCAGCAGCGGTGGATCAACTAACCATCTGGAGTGAAAGAGTGGATGTGCCAATTATAAAACAGGATATGGGTAGTGATCCGGCAGCAGTGGCCTTTGATACAGTACAAAGCGCTGTGGCCAAAGGTAGCGATGTGGTATTGATTGATACGGCAGGCAGATTGCATAACAAGTCTCATCTAATGGAAGAACTGACTAAGATTAAACGGGTGATTCAAAAAGTGATTCCCGATGCACCGCATGAAGTGCTTTTGGTTTTAGACGGAAGTACCGGCCAAAATGCATTAGAACAAGCAAAACATTTTATAGCAGCCACTGATGTATCGGCATTAGCCATTACAAAATTAGACGGCACCGCTAAAGGTGGTGTAGTACTGGCAATTGCCAATCAGTTTAAAATACCGGTAAAATTTATTGGGGTAGGAGAAAAGATGGAAGATCTTTTGGTTTTTGATAAACATGAATTTGTAGATAGTTTATTCTCTTTGTCGAAATGACTGTTCAATCAAAAATTATTTTCTAAAACCGATAAAAAGGCCAGGGAAAACAATTTTGCAGGCAATAATAATCAATATCCTAAATTTGGTTATTGATTTATTGAAGGAGTCAACCAATTTTATAACAAAATTAATTCACATGAGAAAGAAAACACTAATAAAAAATGTCATGATATTTCTGGCATTTTTTTCGTTTACATTTTCATTTGCCCAACAATCCACTGTATCGGGAAAAGTAACTGACAATACCGGAAGAGCACTTGTAGGGGTCTCTGTCGTTGTCTCAGGACTTGAAAAAGGCACTCAGACAGATAACGACGGGAAATACTCGTTAACCTTGAATAAGGGATCATACACAATTACATTTTCTTATGTTGGATTTACTTCCAATGCGATAGATGTAAAATTAGCTGATGGAGATAAAAAAATACTTGATGTTGCATTAACAGCAAGCAGTCAAGTCCTTGAATCATTAATACTCACAACCGGTACCCGTTCTTTGCCCAGGAGTTCAACAAACTCTCCATTACCTATTGATGCGCTATCTGCTGCCGATTTAAAATCAACTGCCCAAACTACATTTGATAAACAACTTCAATATCGTGTGCCATCATTCAACACAATTAATACACCGGTAAATGACGCCACTACATTATTAGATCCATATGAAATCCGTAACCTTGGCCCAAGCCGTACTTTGATTCTAATTAATGGTAAAAGAAAAAATTTAAGTTCATTATTATATGTTCAATTTTCTCCCGGTAGGGGAGAAACAGGCGCTGATTTATCAAGCATTCCAATAGATGCTATTAAAAGAGTGGAAATACTTAGAGATGGGGCATCGGCACAATATGGTTCAGATGCAATTGCAGGAGTCATGAATGTTATCCTTAAAGATAAATTCCAATATAGCACTTTCACTGTTAACAGCGGTATTACCAGTAAAGGTGATGGAGGTAATTATGGATTGGCATATAACAGTGGTGCAAATATTGGCGCAAAAGGATTTATTAATTACACAATTGATTTTAGTGAAAATAATAGTGCCCGCCGTTCAGGAATAATAGACCGGCCAACTGAAAAAGCAACTTTTGGAGGAACCACCGCTTCAGATGCAGCTATTGATGCTTACCTTAATGTTTTCCCTAATGGTAATAACATTAATGGAAGTGGCGAAATTCAGTCGGCAAAGTTTAATTACAATATGGCTGTTCCGGTTGGTGACAATGGTCAGTTTTATAGCAATGCCGCAATTGTATTTAAAAAAGTTTACAGCCATGCAAATTTCAGAACACCATACTGGAGAACCGATGCAGGGCTTTTACACCAACGGATCCCAGGTGCTCCTAATTATACCGGCGGAAATAATCCTTTATACGAAGGGTATATTGGTTATGTGCCCACATTTGATGGCGATCTTCTCGATTATAATGCAACATTTGGTTTCAATAACATTAGGAATGGATGGAAACATGATGTAAGTATCACCTTCGGCGGAAACAGGCAATTATATACCGTAGAACATACTGTTAACAGAACCTTAGGCGCTGCAAGTCCTACATTTTTTAAACCGGGAGGTTTTGAATTTACAAACATTATAGGCAACTACGATATTTCAAAATCTCTTGCTGATAACTTTTCAATTGCTTTTGGTTCGGAAGTAAGAAGTGAAACTTATAATTTAATTGCCGGCGATACTGCTTCTTATTCCGGTGAAGGTGCCAATTCATTTCCTGGGATAAGACAGGAAAACTCAGGTACCAACAGTCGTTATAATCTGGGAGCTTATTTGGATGCATCATGGGATGTAACTAAAGATTTCTTACTGAATGGTACAGTGCGTGGTGAAAAATACAGTGACTTCGGCGAAGCCTTTGTATGGAAACTTTCTTCCCGTTATAAAATTCATGAAGATAAAGCGATAATCAGGGCATCAGTTTCTACAGGTTTCAGAGCCCCTACACTTCATCAGATTTTTGATCAGTCTACACAAGCTTCTTTTGTACAGGGAACTATTCAACTTTCAGGATTATTTAATAACAGAAGTAAACAAGCATTCTTATTGCAAGTACCACAATTGAAACCTGAAAAGTCAACCAACTTTACTTTTGGATTTGGTCTTACACCTAATAAAAAATTCAGCGCCACTTTTGATTACTATAATATCTCCATAAGAGACCGGATAGTTTATAGTTCATCAATTTCTACTTCTGATCCTAATAGTGCATTGGGCCAGATACTCCAGGCAGCAGGTGTTGTGCAGGCTAATTTCTTTATTAATGGCATTAAAACACGTACTCAGGGCATTGACTATGTACTTGGCTATCACAATATCTTATTGGGTAAAGGTAAATTGGGAATTAACCTGGCAGGTAATGTAACTCTGAAAAATGAAATAGTAGGAGCGCCAAATAATCCTAAACCAATAAAAGATGCCGGAGCTGATATCCTAAGTGCTCAGATAAGATCACTATTAACTGAAAGCCGCCCAAAACATAAAACAGTACTTGGCTTTGATTATGGTATAAAAAAGTTTGACCTTTCTCTTAACAATACTGTGTTTGGACCAACAAAATTTCAGGATTTAGATAATGGCGGAAGCATTATGAATAACATAAAACAAGTTTTTAAAACAGCTGTGGTTACAGATTTAAATTTTGGTTATGCATTTTCCAGCAAAATATCGGCATCAATTGCTGTAAATAATTTATTTAATATTTTACCAAAATGGAAACTTGAATTGACAGGTAATTCTTCTGAGCCTGATTATGCAAGCGCAAAAGCTACTCTTAACAGCCCTGCAGATAAAAGCCTGTTGGAAGGCTTTTTGGAATTCAGTGGCCGTTACCGCATATTAGGATATAATGGTTCTCAGTTTAGCCAGTTGGGTACTATTTTCCAGGGTTCTATTGTGTTTAAATTCTAAAACAATTTTTCTAGTTATTTAAGGTGTGATATTTTTATCACACCTTTTTTTATGCTTTCAATACTTTTGAAGTATTAACAAAAAAAGAAAAATTAAATATGGCAAAAGCAATGTATGATAACGAAAATACAGTTCAGAAATCGTTTGACCTGAATTATATTCCTGAGTATTTAATACAGGCACAGTGGGCCGAGTTTATTGAACTGAAAAAAGTAATCACAGAAGTTTATAATAAGCTTGGAAGGCCGCTTTCTGTATTAGACATCGGCATTGGCAATGCCAGAATCCCCGCACATTTGTGTGGAATTAAAGAAATCTGGGAAATGATTGCTGTTTACGATGGTTCTGATAATGCTCAGGCTTGTGTTGACATTTCCTCAAAAAATATCCATGAAGCAGGAATTGAAAATAAAGTATCAGCTTTTTTATTTGATGCTATCAACTTATTTTCTCTGGGGAAAAAATATGATTTAATAATTACAACCTGGTTTACTGCAGGTAATTTTTATCCTGACGATTTTTCTTTTGACACTTATAAAGATTCTGATATTCCACTTGATTTAACCAGGAATGAAAAATTTATTCAAATATTCAAAGGGGCATACAGCCTCTTAAACTCTGGCGGAGAAATTATTATTGGATCCTGTTATAAGGATAATGATGCTACCCGATTGAAGCAGGAAGAATCCTATCACAAAATGGGAATGACAATTATTACTGATCCGTTGGATTCATTTACTGCTACAAAGGAAGGGTTTTGGTCGCAGCGTTTTACAAAAGAGAAACTTATCAGCTATTTAAGTTTTGTTGATCAGAAAAATATCAGTTTTACTGATTTGGATACTTATAATTATGCAATGCAGATAAGAATTAGAAAGTAGAAAGTCATTTACTTTATGCTTTTAATATTTGCCCAGGTTCCTCCACAACAAACACAGAGCCGCTTGTCTTCATAAAGTTCATATTCTACACAAGCTATTTTGCCTTCCTCTTTGAAATTGTCCGGGATGTTTCCAGACGGATAAGTAATTGTACCAATTTTTACTCCCCAATTGGAACATAATGTTCCGGATTGTGTAATTGTCACAGTTTTGCATGTAGGGTTTTTCCTGCAAAAAAAATTTCCTGTTATAATAACAATCAACAACGGAATCATGTATTTCATAGCCCGGTTTATACTTTAAATGACAATGAGTTTGCCAGTTTCGTTGCGCAATGTCAAAATAAATCCAATCCACATACCTTTGCAGGCTCTATATGAAAACAAAGACATTAAAGAAAGACAAAGTAAATATCATTACCCTCGGTTGCAGTAAAAATATGGTGGATAGTGAAGTACTGAGCGGCCAGTTACTGGCAAATGATATTGATGTAATTCATGAGAATAAAAAACTTGATCACAATATTGTGGTGGTAAATACCTGTGGCTTTATTGAAAAAGCGAAGGAAGAAAGTATCAACACCATTCTTGACCAGGTTGAATTGAAGAGGCGGGGCAAGCTGGATAAAGTTTTTGTTACAGGTTGTTTAAGCCATCGTTACCGGGATGACCTGGAAAAAGAAATCCCTGATGTAGATGCATGGTTCGGCACCATGGAATTACCTCTCATCTTAAAACAGTTTGAAGCAGATTATAAAAGCGAATTGCTTGGTGAAAGATTACTGGCTACTCCACAGCATTATGCGTATTTAAAAATTTCTGAAGGCTGCAACCGTACCTGTTCCTTTTGTGCCATTCCTTTAATGCGAGGTGTACATATTAGTAAAAGCATTGAAGATCTGGTAAAAGAAGCAGAAGGATTAGTGAAAAGAGGAGTAAAAGAAATCATGCTGATTGCGCAGGAACTTACTTATTACGGACTCGATATTTATAAAAAAAGAATGTTGCCTGAACTTTTGCATCGGTTGGCAGATATAAAAGGACTTGAATGGATCCGTCTGCATTATGCCTATCCATCAAAGTTTCCTTTGGAAATTTTAGATGTTATGAAAGAAAGAGAAAATATCTGCAACTATCTTGATATGCCCTTGCAGCATGCCTCCAACAATATGCTGAAAGCAATGAAGCGGCAGATAACAAGAGATGAGATGGAAGAATTAATTGTTGCAGTAAGAGAAAAAATGCCGGGCATCTGTTTGCGTACTACTTTAATTGCCGGCTTTCCGGGAGAAACAGAAGATGATGTGGATGAATTGATTCTTTTTTTACAAAAGCAACGATTCGATCGGGTAGGCATCTTTACCTATTCGCATGAAGAAGGAACTTCAGCTTATGAATTAATTGATGATGTGCCCGCAGAAGAAAAAGAAAGAAGGGCTCAGAAAATAATGGAAGTGCAGCAGGAAATTTCTTTCGAACTGAACCAGGAAAAAATCGAGAAAGTTTTTAAAACCATTATTGATAAAAAGGAAGCAGGCCGTTACCTTGGCCGTACTGAATTTGATTCTGTAGAAGTAGATAACGAAGTGGTGATTCACTCCACGAAAAAAATACCAATAGGTGAATTTGTAAATGTAAAGATCATCAAAGCTTACGATTATGATTTGGAAGGGGAAATAATTTACTGAAGATTCAGATTCTAATCCTTCTTTTCTTACATTTTACGCCATTGATTTATTTTGTCATAGAAATCAACGTCGTAAACCTAACCTTTAGTTTCCTTTCTGCTGAAAATGATTACATTTAAATAGACAAAAACTAATTGTATGAAGAAATATTTTTTATTTTTTATCGGCCTGGTCGTTCTTTCCCGGGCTGATGCGCAACAGTTATCAAGGCAAGACTATGCCCGTGCTGTTTCGTTTCTTTGGCCAAACCTGAATAATAAAAAAGTATTTAACCTCAACACTCAGTATAGCTGGTTTACGGATAGTACCGGGTTTTCGTTTCTTACGCAAAGCAAGGAAGAAAAAATTTTCAATAAACTTGACTGGAAGAAAATGGAAGTGGAAAGATTGTTTGATCAGAACCGGCTTGCAAAACTACTTACAGATTCACTTAAAACAGAAATTAAGTCTTCTGACCTGCCTTTTAATTCCGTTAAGTATATTGATAAATCACATCTTGAGTTTAATGTAAAGGGTAAAGATTACCGGCTTGATCTAAACACCTATTCTTTGGCGCCAAAAAAGAAGGAAGAGAGCAACCCAATGGAAGAAAGATCACCCGATGGTAAATGGGTTGCTTATAGTGAAGGATATAATTTATTTATTAAATCAACCGAAACAGGACTGATAAAGCAATTGAGCAGTGCCGGGAAAAAGAATTATGAATACGCAAGCTATTATGGATGGGGCGAAATAATTGAAGGAGAAAATGGAGAACGACCACCACATTTTTCTGTGTACTGGTCGCCAGACTCCCGATGGATACAGACTTATATATGTGATCTGACTAAAGGGCAAAAAATGTACCTGCTCGATTGGAGTGTCGATACATTATACAGGGCCCGTTTGCTTTCTTATTATCGTGGTTCACCTGGCGATACAAATATGGTGTACATGATTCCTGTTTTTTTCAATGTGGAAACCGGTGAAGAAATTCGCAAAGATGAATTCCGGAATGTAAATGCTGCATCTTTCGAATGGGCAAAGGAACCGGGAATCATTTACGAAGAAAATCATGTACGTGGATACCAACAGGTAGATGAATACCGGTACGACCTTAATAATAAAATTCAGGAAAAAATATATTCAGAAACCAGCGCCACCAACATTGATAATTTCAATGCCATGTTAGTGGAAGAATGGGGCAAATTTATTATCACTTCAGAAAAAGATGGCTGGAAGCAATTGTATATACTCGACATAAAAGAAAAAACCCTGAAGCCGGTTACCAATGGAGGGTATTATGTAAATGATATTTTATTTATTGATAAAAAGTTGCGAACTATTCTTTTTATTGCTTCCGGAAAAGAGACCGGCAGGAATCCATATTACCAGCATGCCTATAAAATAAACATTGATGGCAAAGGATTAACCCTGCTTACACCCGAAAATGCCAATCATGATATTTCAGTTTCACCGGATGGAAAATATTTCACGGATAATATTTCTACATATGATCAACCTACAAGATCTGTACTGAGAGAAAGCAGCTCTGGTAAAATTTTAAAAGAACTAACAAGGGCAAATATTGATGAATTACTGGCCATGAAATTTCATTTCTCCGAAGCCTTTACAGCTATTGCCCGAGACGGGATTACCACAATTTATGGCGCTATCTGGAAACCAACCAATTTTGATTCTTCCAAAAAGTATCCTCTTATAGATCAATCCTACACAGGGCCCCATACCAATCAGTTTCCAAGGAATTTCATTTCTGCAATTGCCCGTTCCAACCAGGCATTGGCGGAATTAGGATTTGTGGTGGTAACTATTGATGGGTTGGGAACAGCTGGGAGGTCAAAAGCGTTTCATAATTTTTCCTATAAGAACATGGGAAAGAATTTGACGGATCATGTGCTCGCCATACGGGAATTAGGAAAAAGATATACATGGATAGATACCAGCAGGGTGGGCATCTTCGGACATTCAGCCGGAGGGTATGATGCGGGGCATGCTGTGCTTGAATTTCCTGATTTTTACAAAGTAGCTGTTGCCAGTTCCGGCGATCATGATTTCAGGATGGAGAAAGACTGGTGGCCGGAAATGTATATGGGTTGGCCCGTTGATTCTACATACAACCAGGTCTCCAATATTACTATGGCCGGAAACCTGAAAGGAAAATTACTGATTGTACATGGGGGTATTGATGAGAATGTGAATCCGTCCGCAACTTTTAAATTAGCCGAAGCATTGGTGAAGGCCGACAAAGAATTTGATATGTTGATATTTCCCAGTCAGCATCACGGTTACCAGGGAAAGTTCAATGACTATTTCCTTAAAAAGAGATGGAATTATTTTGTGGAGCACCTATTGGGAGCGAAGCCAATTTGGGATTTTGAATTGAAATAGTAATTATTCAGAGAACATTAATGTCAGTTTTCCCGGAGGATGCTTACAATCAGGATGACATTGAATTGTGCATTCATTACGCCGTTGATTTCTATGACAAAGCAAATCTACATCGTAAGGGTGCTTGTAGTAATTGGTGAATAATGAACAGAAAGTAAAAGAGTGCGATGCAACGAAAGTTCAATAGTCATTCAAATGCTTGTTACAAAAAATAATCACCAACCTATCCCATAATCTTCTCCATTATTAGAACTGCCGCCCCAAAAACTTCCATGTTTCCAGTCAAAATAGATTGCATTTATCGGACCACTGGTGCGGTTGCCGGTAGTTACTTTATATCCCATTTTTGTCAGTTCATTTTTTACTTCATCTTTTGTTGTATTGCTAACTAAAATGTCACCCGGTCTTGGTATTCTATCACTCATTTTTGTACCGCCTAATGATAACCACAATTGGTTTGTATTAATATTTGCTGCTTCACATGCCTGTTGTACCGTCATCCCAAATTCCACAATATTTAAAAAACACTGCAGTAAATTCTGATCTTGTGTATCACCCCCCTGTACTGCCCAACTCAAAAATGGTTTCCCACCTTTTAATGCAAGCGTCGGTGTCAAAGTAACTCTTGGTCTTTTTCCGGGTTCAATTACATTAAAGGGATTTATTGATGAATCTAAGACAAAGCTTTGCAAACGCTGACTCATCCCCACACCTGTATGTCCGGCTATGCAGGCAGGTAACCATCCACCACTGGGTGTTATGGAAACTACCCAACCATCTTTATCTGCTGCTTCAACGGAAGTAGTACCCATCCATAATCTTTCCATGTATAATTCATTTGCTTTGGAAATTGTTGAATCATGGGCTGGCACAAAGTTTCTGTTATTATCACCACTGGTATTTGTTCTTTGTTTCAGAAGGCCCAGATAGGGATTAGTTTTTCCTTCATAAGGATAGGGATCACCAGGCGCAATGTCTGGGTCATTCACATCCCATTTAATTAATTGCGACCGCTGCTTTGCATAATCTTTACTTAATAATCCTTTTATAGGTTCTTGCGGCGGAAAATAAGGATCGCCATAATAAAAATCACGATCGGCAAATGCCAGGCTCATGGTTTGATAAATAGTATGAATATATTTTGTACTGTTATATCCCATTGCTTTTAAATCAAAATTCTCCAAAATATTGAGAGATTGTAAAAGCATCGGTCCCTGTGTCCATTGTTGTAATTTATAAACATCAATTCCTTTATAGTTCACATGCATCGGTTCTTCTTCAATTGGTTTCCATTTTGCCAAATCGTTTATCGTAATCAATCCTCCCTGTTCCTGGCAGCCACGAACAAATTCTTTTGCAATATCACCTTTGTAAAATCTGTCAAACGCAGCCATGATTGCCTCTTTCCTGTTTTTCTTTTTTTTCAAAGCATCCTGCTCTGCCTGAACCATTTTAGTTAGTGTTTCTAATAAATCTTTTTGTATAAAAATTTCTCCGGCTTCAGGAGCTTCTCTTTTTTCTCCCTGGTGTGGTAAAAAAACGGCTTTGCTGTATGGCCATTGTTTGATCATGTCTTTACCTCTTTCCATTGAATTGGCAGTTTGTGCTTCGATAGGATAACCGGCAGCCAACTGCATTGCTGGTGTCAGTACATCTTTCAAACTCATGGTACCATATTCTGAAAGCATATAACACAAACCACCTACCGTTCCGGGTGTTACTGCTGCAAGCGGGCCATACTCCGGGGGAAAATTATATCCTTTGTTTTTAAAGAATTCAACAGTTGCACCTGTTGGCGCCACACCCAATGCATTTATGGCAATTACTTTTTTTGTTTTTGGATTATAAATTAATGCCTGCGTTTCACCACCCCAACTCAATACATCCCACATAGTACAGGTGGCAGCCAACATGGCGCATGCTGCATCTACAGCATTTCCACCTTTTTGAAATATCATGGAGCCTGCCGTAGCTGCAAGAGGTTTACCGGTGATGGCCATCCAGTTTTTCCCATGAAGAGGTGGCTTTTGAGTTTGCTGTGCAAAGGTGAATAGTGAATGGTGAATGGCGAGCAGAATGATAAAGAGGCGTTTCATGTGCAGAAATTTTGAATATTAAAGTTAAGTGCAATCGGAATCCGAAACAGCATTTCAGGAAATTGGTTTCAGAATATGTTAAATTAAAATTATTAGTTAGATTAGTTAATTAAAATAATGAAATGACTTCATCATCGCCGCTTGATCAATTTTTAAAATGGGAAAAGGAAATTCCAAAAAATGGTTTTTTACAACAACCATTCAATGATATCTGGAAAACATGGACATGGGCTCAGGCAGGTGGAGAAAGCAGAAGACTGGCTGCCGCACTTCTATCACTTGGACTTCCTCCTAAGAGTCATGTTGCCA
>JAHEZE010000059.1 GCA_023251235.1 Sphingobacteriales bacterium
GCAATCTGGAAAGTGATTAATTGTTATTGACGGCTTTTATAAAGCTAATCCAAGTATTTTTTTGAATATTACAAGCAACGCAGATACAATCTGATTTTTCCTGTATTCAGTTTTATCGATAAGTTTGCTTCGGCCGGCACACTACAGACAATTATACCATATAGTTTTTAGTGCAGGCCTAGCAATGACGAAGTCTCTGTGACTTTAAAATGTCTTTCTCACAGCGGAGTCTTCGTCATTGCGAGGCGGCGAAATTAAATAGGGAATGTTTTTAGTTCAGCGAGCCGAAGCAATCTGGAAAAAGATTTAATTGTTATGAACAGCTTTGTGCAATTTTGGCTACTAAAATTATGATATCGGAGAATCTACCCTGTTAAGAATAGGTCGCCTACCATGTTTTGCTGAATATTGATTTAGCCAGCTTCTTTCTAATTCGGGCAAATTATTTTGATTATATAGTAAATAATAAAACCAAATTGCCCTTCCTTCAGTTGTTTTAGTACATCAAGACAATCACCAAAATAAAGGTGGTTCATGGGATAGCAATAGGTTATTTTTCAAATTTAAGAAAAGGTAATGGGATTATTTCTAATTAGCCCACGGTTTAAACTTAGCCCATGGTTTAAACCATGGGCTAAGATTATTCATTTTGCAATCCATGTAATTTAATGAATCCATCATACTCCTTCAAAAAGGTTGTTTTCTGATGGTGCTGTTTTTGATTAAGGATATATTGATATATTTTTTCTAATACCGACTCGCTGACAGCGTAAGCTGCATAACCAGTTTGCCAGGCAAATTTTTCCCTGGTAAGATTTTGTTCATTTGTCCAATGAGAAGTGCTTCCTTTTATTTGTTTTATGATTTCAGCAAGAGCCTTCTGAGGATTTAATAGAAATAAACAATGAACATGATCCGGCATCCCATTAATGATGCGGACAGGGCATCCTGATTCAACAAACTCTCTGCTCATATATTCATAAATCTTCTTCTCAATAGCTGGGATGATTAATGGATATCTTTCTTTGGTTGCCCAGACAGCATGTATCCATATTTTATTAAAGGAATGTGGCATAAGGATAGGTTTGTATTCTAAGATAAACCATTAAAATGGTTTGGGTATGATTCCGTTTCTATAGCCCACGGTTTAAACCGTGGGCTATAGAATGTTCGTCTAATGTTAATGAAATGGTTTTAACCATATGTGTCTAATGGAATGCCGAATAGAATTCCCGAACCCTTCGCTTCGCTCAGGGCAGGCTACTGCAACAATTGATGAATAGACCCGATAGTTATCGGGTTGTTGCAGTACACGAGTGTGACCTGCCTCCGCCGAAACGGCTACGTGCAGGCAGGCACAACAGACGATGATAGTAGCACAAAAGCCCGAAACAAAAATCATAATTCAATAATAAGATTCCTCGCCCCGCTCGGAATGAAAAGCATTCTAAAAGCTCGCAGCTCATAGCTCACTGCTCGCAGCTTTTAACTACCTTTGCCGCCACTAAAAAGAAGAGTTTGAAGAACATCCGCAATTTTTGTATCATCGCACATATTGATCATGGCAAATCCACCCTTGCTGACCGCCTGCTGCAAAGTACCGGTACCATCAGCGACCGGGATATGATGGACCAGGTGCTGGATGATATGGACCTGGAAAGAGAGAAGGGTATTACCATTAAAAGCCATGCGATACAGATCAACTACAATCATAAAAATGGCCAAGAGTATATTTTGAACCTGATTGATACTCCCGGCCATGTGGATTTCAGTTATGAAGTGAGCCGTGCCCTTGCTGCCTGCGAAGGATGCCTGTTGTTAGTGGATGCCACACAGGGTATCCAGGCTCAGACCATCAGCAACTTATACCTTGCTATTGAAAATAATCTTGAGATTATTCCTATCATCAATAAAATTGATATGGATGGGGCGATGGTGGAAGAAGTGACGGATCAGATCATTGATCTCGTTGGTTGTAAACAGGAAGATATCTTACTTGCCAGTGCAAAAACAGGGCTGGGTGTTCCTGAAATTCTGGAAGCAATTGTAGAAAGAATCCCTTCACCTAAAGGTGATCCGGATGTGCCACTGCAGGCATTGATATTTGACAGTGTGTTCAACAGCTTCCGTGGCATTATTGTTTATTATCGCATACTGAATGGAAAAATAAAGAAAGGAGATAAAATTAAATTTGTTTCTACCGACCAGGAATATGATGCCGATGAAGTAGGAATTCTAAAACTGAAGATGTCGGAAAAAGATGAAGTAGGCTGCGGTGATGTGGGCTATGTCATCACCGGCATTAAGAACGCAAAGGAAGTAAGGGTGGGTGATACGCTGACGCTGGCTAATAATCCTCACCCGGAAATGATCAAGGGTTTTGTAGAAGTGAAGCCAATGGTTTTTGCCGGCATCTTTCCGATAGATACAGAAAATTTTGGAGAACTGCGGGAGTGCATGGATAAACTGCAACTGAATGATGCTTCTTTGACTTTTGAACTTGAAACATCGCAGGCACTTGGTTTTGGTTTCCGCTGCGGCTTTCTTGGATTGCTGCATATGGAAATTATACAGGAACGATTAGAGAGAGAGTTTAACCAGATTGTTATCACCACCGTGCCCAACGTAAGTTTTATTGCTTACCTCACGAATGGCGAGAAGGTGATTGTAAATAATCCGACTGAATTTCCTGATCCTGTAAAAACAGAACGTATTGAAGAACCTTTTATAAAAGCTCAGGTGATCAGTAAGCCGGAATATATCGGTAACATCATGACCTTATGTTTGGGTAAAAGAGGAATATTGGTAAACCAACATTACCTGACACCAACCAGAGTTGAACTTTTATTTGAAATGCCATTGACGGAAATAGTTTTTGATTTTTATGATAAGCTGAAATCACAGACCCGTGGTTATGCGTCTTTCGATTATCATCCTATCGGTTACCGGGAAAGTGATATTGTGAAAATGGATATTCTTTTGAATGGCGACAAAGTGGATGCGTTGAGTGCATTGATACATCGCAGCCGTTCCCAGGATTTTGGAAGAAAGCTTTGTGAGAAATTAAAAGAACTTGTTCCAAGGCAGCAGTTCCAGATTGCGATACAGGCAGCAATCGGCGCAAAAGTAATTGCAAGGGAAAATATTTCTGCCATGCGGAAAGATGTTACTGCAAAATGTTATGGTGGCGATATAAGTCGTAAACGTAAACTTTTGGAAAAACAAAAAGAAGGAAAGAAACGCATGCGCCAGATTGGAACTGTGGAAGTACCGCAGGAAGCGTTCCTTGCTGTGTTGAAGCTGGATGATTAAGTTCCAAGTTTTAGGTCGTAAGTTTTAAGTTTAGTCACATATGTTAATTTATTTGAAGAGGCGTTAATTATGAACGCCTTTTTTGTTTGAGTATATTGCAGCATGCTGCGCAAAAAAGTGATTCATTTTTATTTGGTGCTTGGCCTATTTGCGGTTTATCTGATAAACGGACTGATAGCTATTCCAAACAATTCAGTTACATATGATGAAATGGATCACTGGAGTTATGCCAAGAGAGTGTTGATGAGAAAACCAGAGAAAGTTGATCTTTTTAATGATGCCACTGCCATGCCTGTTTCTGCTTTTAATGCAATTCCGAGGGCTGTTGAGCAGTTGTTTAATCCTGACTTAAGGAAAAAGGATAGTGGGTTCAGCGATATTATGCATGGTCGCTACATCACGCTAATCATTTGTTTGCTCACGGGCTTTTTTATTTATCGCTGGTCAAAGGATTTGTTTGGAGAAACGGGAGCCATTCTTTCATTATTTCTCTTTGTGTTTTGTCCCAACTTAAATGGCCATGGTATTTTATTAACAACGGATGCATATGCTGCTTTGTTTACCGTTACTGTTTCTTATTTCTTTTGGAAATTCATCAAGCGTTCAGGTTGGAAATATTTTTTGGCTTTCAGCATTAGTTTAGGTATGGCACAGGTTGCAAAGTATTCGTTGATTCACCTGTTCATAATTTTCGGGCTGGTATCCTTGTTTGTATTGCTGAAAAGAAAAACTCTTTTATCAGGCTGGAAACGAAATTTTGCACGATTAGCTGCATTATCTGTTATTGTTTTGTTGCTGATAAATGCAGCTTATCTTTTTAATAAACCTGGAAAAAAATTAAATGATCTTGAGGTTTATAGCAATACACTTTCTCAGCTTAAGAGTTCTTTTTTAGGTAGTATTCCCTTGCCATTGCCCCTGCCTTATATTCAGGGACTGGACATAACCATGTACATGAATGATCTTGGCCCCGGTGATCCACGGGTATCATGGCAAATTTATTTGCTTGGTGAAAAGAGATCTGGGCCCGGAGTCGGGTTCTGGAATTATTACCTGGTGGTTTTTATTTTTAAAACACCTTTATCAGTTTTAGTCCTGTTACTTGCAGCAATGCTTTTTCTTTTCCTGAGAAAAAAACGACAGGGCCATCCCAGCACTATGCTTTTTATTATCGGGATGATTATTTACTTCCTGCTTGTTTTTGGTTTTTCAAATAATGTTCAGATTGGCCTCCGTCATGCCATCATGGTCTATCCGCTACTTTATGTTTTGTCGGGGTTTATTGTAACGCTGCCATTTGTACA
Organism: Sphingobacteriales bacterium; assembly: GCA_023251235.1. Taxonomy (GTDB): domain Bacteria; phylum Bacteroidota; class Bacteroidia; order Chitinophagales; family Chitinophagaceae; genus VBAS01. The sequence goes on from JAHEZE010000059.1 coordinate 4,617, forward strand.
AATCAGAAGTAAAGTTTTTATACCATTACTGGCTCTTTATTCACTTGTTTCGTATTACATTTTTTTCCCAAATCTTCTTTCGTATACAAATGAGTTGATTGTAAATAAAAGGGATGCTTATAAATTAATTGCTGATTCCAATATTGATTTTGGACAAGATGAGTTTATAGTCGAAAAATATCTGAAAAATAATCCTGATGTTCAGGTTGCAGGAGCTGAGCCAAAGAAAGGTAAATTTGTAATCGGTGTAAATGATTATCTTGATCTTGATGGTAGCCATAAATATGCCTGGATTGGAAAATTCAATACAACATCCCGTGTAGGCTATGCTCATCTTTTGATCAATGTAACTGAGGAAGATTTAAAAAATTAATAAGTGAAAGACAAAAGTTCGGTATTTGTAATAATACCTTGCTATAATGAATCTGCTGTGATCAGAAAAACTGTTGCTTCAGTTTCAGAAAAGGGTTACACAGTGGTGGTGGTGGATGATTGCTCGAAAGACAATTCAAAAAAGGAATTAAAAGGACTGCCGGTATTCTATTTACGCCACAGAGTTAACATGGGACAGGGGGCAGCACTACAAACAGGAATTTGCTTTTCTTTTAAAAAGAATGCCGAATATTTTGTAACCTTTGATGCCGATGGTCAGCACGAGGTAAATGACATAGAAGGGATGATGGAAGAAATGAGTAAAGAAAATTCTGATATAGTTTTTGGTTCCAGATTTCTTCCGGGCTCAAAAACAAATGTGCCGGTTTCAAGAAGTTTTGTTTTGAATGCAGCAAGGTTTGTAAATTATTTAGTTTCAGGAATACTTCTATCGGATGCCTATAATGGTTTGAGAATTTTAAATCGCAAAGCTGCTGCTGTATTAAAACTTACCGAGAATAAAATGGCGCATGCAACACAAATACAGATGCTGGTTTCAAAAAACAAATTGTCTTATACTGAATTTCCCAACAGCATACATTATAATGAATATACAATGGGAAAAGGATTAAAAAACAGGGATGGGTTAAAGATACTTTTTGAAATTATTTTACACAAAATCTTCCGCTAATGACATTGATACAAATTCTTCTGACACTCTGCATTGTTTTTATAGCGATTTACATCTATATACGCCTCCGCAGTACGTTGTTTGATGTAATACTGATTCTGATCTTTGTCTGTGCAGGAGTATTTTTTGTTTTCTTTCCTGACACAACAACAGAAATAGCCCATTATGCCGGTGTAAGCCGGGGGGCAGACCTGTTGTTTTATTTTGCCATTCTTTTTTTATTTTTTCTGATTCTCAAGCTTTATTCAAGATTAAGAAGTGTAGAGAAAAAATTCACAGAATTGGTGAGAAGTAAAAGCCTTGAAGAAGCAGAGGGACCAGGAATAGATGTTTAATTGTTACCGCCCGGCTTTTTCACTTTATTACTGTCCGATTTCAGTTGAAGTTTATTTTCGTCTTTCTTGCCTTTGATATCCATTAATAGATCGCCGATTGGAGCCTGGCCATCTTCCAGTTTATAGTTAAAAACTTTATCGATATGTACCCATTTCCCATTCTGCCATTTAAACCCTTCGTAATCTCCATCAGGTACATAGGTAGAAAAGTTATCTGGTTCGTCAGTTTCGGAAATCAGGTGATCGACTAAAATAAGTTTCAGATCGGGTATATAATCCACAAGAGTTCTTGCTTCTTCTTTAAATTCTATTTCAAACCGTGATTGGGTAGGTCTCTTTATACTGTCTTCCTGGAAACTGAAATAGGGGCCTCCGAAAACGGGCCGCTTTTTATCATCAAAGGTGAGCACCTCGATCCATTTTTTATCACTGCGGACGGCATATCGGTCTATTCCAAACAATGTATAAAAATTTTTACCCTTATATTCGGTTTTAATAATATCATAATAAACAGCGCCAATCCATGTAGAATCGCTGCAAACCATGTTAATGGGAGATTCAGCATAATCTGAGTTATCAAAAAGCCAGTTTCCCTTTAATGATCCATCATTGGTTTTTTGTTGAATAAATCCACGCTGCCATCCTGTGTAATCATCAATTTCAATGTACCAGGTAAAAATTCTGAAACTGCTGTCCGGAGCATACAGTTTTGAAATTCCCTGAACTGAATCAAAAGGATAGTAAAAGGAATTTTTAATTTTTAAAGCTCGTATTAATACAGGAACAAAATCTTTGTATGCTAATAAACGTCCTGCTGCAACGCTATCCAAAATCATAAAACCTGCTCTTTCCTTTAAGGAGTCTTCGTTCATTTGCAATTTTTTTCTATCTGCCGCTGAGATTATTTGTGAGAAAGATGAAATAGAAAGGGAAAGTAAAATAATTACAAGAAAGATATACGGAAAGGTTTTTTTCACAGAATTTACTTTGAGTATTATTGATAACGAAGTTACACTGCTTTATTCAGACATAAAATAACGACAACCTGTTTGTTCTATTTTATAACTTTTTATTAAAGCCTGTCTGCCGACAGGCAGGCTTTTGTAAAATCATATAAAGATGGAAACCTTGCATCGATATCAGGATGGGGAAATGCAGTTTCGGGATGCGTAGTGGCAATGTAAACGCTGTAAATGCCTGCATTTTTCCCTAATAACATATCGCTGGGTTTATTACCGGCTATGATAGCTTTAGAAAGATCGATCCCGGGGAAATCAGCCTTTGCCTGAAAGACCATGCCAGGGTTTGGTTTCCGTTCCGGGTGTTTCGGTTCGATGCTTGTACAATAATAGATGGCATCTATTTTCCCTCCACCCGATTCTATTTCCCTTTTCATTTTCTGGTGAATAGCTGAGAGATCTTCCTCAGTCATCAATCCCTTTCCAACACCCCGTTGATTACTGATAATTATTATTTTTCCGAATCTTCCGCTAAGAATTTTTAACGCTTCTTTTACTCCATCATAAAATTTAAATTCCTGCCAGTTGAGTATGTAATCATCTTTTTTTTCATAATTAATGACGCCATCCCGATCCAGGAATAATGTCCAGTTTTTATCAATTGAATTTATGTTCAAAAGGGGCTGCTTTAATTCGTCCTGCACCCGCAAAAAGTCTTCCGGAATTCCGATATCAATGAAATAGTCATCCTGTACTGTTCCGAAAATTCTTCTGGCGCTAAAATATTTTTCCAGGTAATCTTTTTCAAAAGAAAACTTTGAAGGGAATTCTTCATCCATAAATACCGGAACATTTAGAATATAAACTCCCCCGTTGATCAATCCTTTTTCATAAAAATGTTTTTCTTTAAAACTTTGAATTGAGTTATCATCATTGAGCTCTATTACACCATAGCGATCAAAATTTTCCATCGGTTTAAGTACAAGGGTGCAGTGAGAATTTTTCATAAAATGAAAGGATGAAGCGGTAGCTACTGAAACTTTAAACAATGTATCTCCATTAACCACCAACACATTTTCGTCAGTTGCTTTGTAGCAGGCAGCAAGTATGGCGCCACCAGTACCCAATGGTTCTTTTTCCACTGAGCATTGGTAATCGAGAGTGGCAAATTGAAGATTTAAATATTCTTCAATTATTTTGTGTTTATAACCAAGGGAAAAAATAAATTTTTCAATTCCCTGGCTGCGCAGGTAATTAATCAAATAAAAAAGAAATGGTCTGTTATTTACCGGGGCCATACATTTAGGAAGATCAGGTACAGTTTCTTTTAGCCTTGTACCAAAACCACCGGCTAATATTATTGCTTGCCCCCCCCGCCCCCTAAAGGGGGAGTCGGGGAATTCCATTTGCTTTGAAGTTATTTCAGACATGAAAAATCTTGTAAGCCCCTTTAGGGGTTTGGGGTGTGAAAATATTTTTCTTCCACCATTTGACAAATGATATGCCCAATCATAATATGACTTTCCTGTATTCGCGGTGTATCGGTTGATGGAATATTGATCAAATAATCGCAATGCGATTTCATTTTGCCGCCGCTTTCACCTGTAAACCCTATAGTGATTATTTTTTTCAGTTTCGCAATTTCAAATACATTTACAATGTTGGCAGAATTACCTGAAGTCGACAAACCGATTAATACATCCCCCTGCTGACCGATACCATCAATCATTCTTGAATAGATAACATCGAAACTATAATCATTGGCAACAGCGGTAAGGTAAGATGTATTACAGTGAAGAGCTTCTGCAGGCAGTGCTTTCCTGTCTTTATAGAAGCGGCCCGAAAACTCCGCAGCAAGGTGTTGTGCATCGGCAGCGCTGCCACCATTTCCACAGAAATAAACTCTTTTGCCATCCAGAAATGCTTCAACAATTACAACAACAACTCTCTCTATTGTGTTAATCAATTCTGCATTTTGTAAAACCTTTTGTTTTGTTTCAATTGAAGCCTTTATAATGTTTTTTATTTTCTCCATTTTTAATTCTTAATTGTTATTTATTAATTATCCGATCGTCCACGTAGTCAATCCATGATCCACAAACTGATAGTTCCTGGAAATGCCGCCGAATTTTTCCAGGCTTTTAATCACATTATACTTTGTATTGCCGGGGCAATAGAAGATCATAAATCCACCACCGCCGGCTCCGGAAATTTTACCGCCGGTTGCGCCGGCAGTTTTTGCTGTTTCATAAATTTCTTCCATCAATGAATTACTGATGCCTTCAGCCATTTTTCTTTTTTGCTGAAATCCGAAATCAAGTATTTCACCAATTTCATTCAATCGCCCTTTTAATAATGCTTCTTTCATCAATTGCGCCTGCTGCTTCAATTGATGCATGGCTTCAATAGAGGTTTGAAGTTTATTGACCACATTCTTTGATTGTTGTTCTATAATTTTTCCTGAATCACGACTGACTGATGTATAATACAACAATAAATTATTTTCCAGCTCAAATAAGTTCTGTTGTTTTATCCTTAATGGATTTACCACCACTTTATCATGTGCATAAAATTCCATGAAGTTCACTCCGCCAAAAGTTGCAGCATACTGATCTTGCCTGCCACCGGCAAGGTTCAGATCTTTTCTTTCAATTTCATATGCATAATGCGCCATATCATATTCCCCCAATGGAAGACGAAGCATTTCAGTGAATGCACCGATGATAGCTACCACAAGTGTGGAAGAAGTTCCTAATCCTGAACCAGCCGGTGCATCAACAAAAGTGCAAAGTTTGAAATTAGATTTCGGAAGACCATAATCTTTTTGAATGCGGTTAAAAACACCTTTCAAAAGATCGAGATTTCCATCAATTGGCAATTCATTTTTTCCCCCGATAGCTATCGGATTGAATTTTTGTTCTTCCTGCCTGTCTATTGCTGATAAAATAATTCCACTCTCTTCAATTGGTTCAATAGTGGCATGTGCATAAAGCGAAATGGTAGCGTTGAGAATGGCGCCCCCATACAAATCACAGTATGGACTTACATCCGTACCACCGCCTGCCAGTCCTATTCTTAATGGAGCTTTACTTCTGTAAATCATTTATTAAGGAAAATTTATTGAGCCGGCTGTGATACTACTATTAATCTTTGCTTGCGTCGCACTCTTCAGCATTCTGTATTTTCTTCTGCAAGTTTTGTAATAGCATTCACAAGATTAGCCCAGCTATATTTTTGTTTCTCCATACGAAGATGAGGAATAAAATAATTTTCTCCTAATTGATAAAAACGTAGAATGGCATCTGCAATAGAAATTGGATCAGGTTCGGCTACCAGCCCAACTTTTTCATGTGGCACCAGTGAAGCCAATCCTCCCACATTGGTCACCACCATTGGCTTTTCAAAATGATAGGCGAGGGGAGTTACACCGCTTTGTGTTGCATTCCGGTATGGCTGAATAACAGCATCGGCGGCACAGAGGTAATTTCTTACTTTTGAATCGGGAATAAAATCTGTTCTTAATATCAACCGGTCTTTAATATCCAATTGTTCTATAAGTTCTGCATATTGTTTTTTATCCCCATAAAATTCTCCCGCTACCATCAATTTAATTCCAGCTTCTTTTATTCTTTTATCTGCCATGGATCTTAAAAGAATATCAAGCCCTTTATAATGCCGGATAAATCCAAAAAAAAGAATAATCTTCTCTTCAGCGGCTAACCCCAGACTTTTTCTTGCTTCCACTTTTGAAACCGCTTCGCCGAAATTATCGTATAAAGGATGCTGAATCAGTTTAGCAGCTTTTTTCTTCTCAAATAACCGAAGGTCACCCAATACTTTTTCGCTCATGGTAATAAACGCATCACAGCTTTTTAGAAAATATCTGGTAAATGTTTTGTCACCCAAATGATGTTCATGCGGGATAATATTATCGGCAATGCAGACGATTTTTGTATGCTTATTTTTTCTGACTCTTCTTATAATAGTTCCCAAAGCCGGGCCCATAAAAGGTATCCAGTATCGGACAACTATGATGTCAGGCTTTTTCTTTTTGAGCCTATTACCAATCTTTATCCAGTTAAATGGATTGATAGAATTAATTAATGATTCAATTTTTATCCCTTGCGGCGCCGGTTCATCTGAATACTGGGATTTTCCGGGAAAAAAAATGGAAGGATACTGAAGACTGAAGGAATATATTTTACAATCATCGCCATTCGCAGTGAATTCTTTTGCCAGGCGCTGATTAAAAGTAGCTAATCCACCCCTTAATGGATGGCCGGGCCCTATGATGATGATCTTACTCATTACAACCCCGCTTTCGATTCAATTAAATAAGAATTGCGACCCGGTGCATTCCGGGAAATCAATTCACCGATAAAGCCTGCAAGAAAAAGCTGAACACCGATAATAGCTGTGGTAAGGGCAAGATAAAAACCCGGGCGGTTGGTAAGTGTAAAAGATGGGTCTAAAAACTTGGAGATAATAAGATAGATAGCAATGCCTATACCGGTTATGAAGAAAATACTTCCCCATAAGCCAAAGAAATGCATGGGTCTTTTGGAAAACCGGCCGACAAATGAAATAGAAACAAGATCGAGAAACCCATTAATAAATCTTTCCCATCCAAACTTGGAAACTCCGTATTTCCTTGCCCGATGTTCCACTACTTTCTCACCAATCTTTTTAAAACCTGACCATTTTGCAATTACAGGAATATACCGATGCATTTCTCCATACACTTCAATACTTTTTACTACTTTATTTTTGTAAGCTTTTAGTCCGCAATTGAAATCGTGCAGCATGATGCCGGAAGCTTTTCTTGTAACTGCATTAAAGAATCTGGAAGGAATATTTTTAGTAAGAGTGCTGTCATATCTTTTCTTTTTCCATCCGCTTACAATATCAAATCCGTCTTCCATAATCATTCTTCGGAGTTCAGGAATTTCATCGGGACTATCCTGAAGATCAGCATCCATTGTTATGACAACATTTCCAGAAGCATTTCTGAAACCTTCATTCAATCCTGCGGATTTGCCATAATTGCGTTGAAACTTGATGCCCTTGATATTTAGGTTTTTACTTCTGAGCTCTTCAATCACCTTCCAGGAATTATCTGTACTTCCATCATCCACATAAATTATTTCAAAAGAAAAATTGTGGGCAGCCATTACACGGCTGATCCATTCGCTGAGTTCCGGCAGTGATTCTTCTTCATTATATAAGGGGATGACAAGAGAAATATCCATTCTTAATTCATTTGATCCATAGGATTGATGGGTTTCTTTTTTGCAATGGCTGCACCAATAAGAGAAGCAACAACTCCGAAAATCAGCGTTCCTATCATTATGCCAAAAATGACGAATGCCATAAAGTATTTTCTGGTAAACTCCATTCCTTTTTCAATTTGGTCATCTGTTAAATTTCCTTTTTCTTCCATTCTTTTTTGTGCCAGCTCCAAAGCTTTTTCCTTCATTTCCGGAAAAATAACCCCCATTGTTAATATGGTGTAAGCAAGAACAATTATAGCAATAATTGCAGTGGTTTTAAAGCCATGCGAAAAAACATTTCCAAATGTTACATAATTATCTTTTTGATTGGCATAGGTAATACAGGCGATCACAATGGCAATGCATAAAATAATATTTACAGCCCAGTTATACCAGTTTTGCTGATACATACCTGTTAAATATCCGGCAATACTGAATACAATAATTACTAACCCTATTAACAGGCCGGCAACAAAATGTGACATTACTTTTTTCTCTTCCATAACAGTTTTTTTAATTATTCAAAAATACCTTGTCTTTATTAATTATCCCGATTACTTTTCCGGTAAGTTTTTTACCAATAAAAGGTGAGTTTTTTGATTTAGACTTTATATTTTCTTCTTTATATTTCCATTCCTGTTCAGGATTGAATAAAGTAAGCCGGGCTTCTTCGTTTTCTTTAACTGAAATTGTTTTTAAACTTAACAATTTTCTCGGATTAACAGATAGGAGCTCTGTCCATTTTTCATCCTTTATATCGGGTAAACTGGTTTTCAAAACTGCATAAGCTGTTTCAAGTCCTGTCATTCCAAATTTAGCATACTCAAATTCTGTCACCTTGCTGTCTCTTTCATGCGGCAAGTGATGGGTAGCAATACAATCAACAATACCATTCCTGATGGCATCTTTTACAGCTTCCCGATCTTCAGCTGTTCTTATCGGAGGATTTACTTTCAGGTTGGTATCATAATTTTTCAGGTCATCATCAGAAAAATAGACGTGGTAAGGTGTAATGGAACAGGAAATTCCAATGCCTCCTTTTTTTCCTCTTTCAATATATTCCAGAGATTTTTTTGTTGTTACGCCTGTAAAATGAAGATTCGATTCAGCATATTTTGCGAGCTTGATATCTCTTGCTACCATCAATTCTTCTGCCATAGAAGGTTTACCCGGTAATCCTATCTGCGTTGAAATGATATCTTCATTCATCAGTCCATTTGGGTTGATGTTTTTATCGTCCGGTAATTGAATAATTATTCCATTAAATGCTTTTACATATTGCAAGGCCTTCACCAATAATCCTGATGATTGAATACAATTAATACCATCACCAAAGGCAACAGCGCCATAATTTTTCATATCATACATTTCAGCCAGCTCTTTACCTTCTGTATTTTTTGTAACGGCGCCAATCGGGTGAACATTAACGATCAATGGTTTTGCTTTTTGCACAATATATTCTACCTGGCTTTTGGTATCAATTGCCGGTTTGGTATTTGGAATTACCAGAACATCGGTAAACCCACCTGAAGCAGCAGAAGCACATCCTGACTCAATCGATTCTTTATATTCATATCCAGGGTCTGCAAAGTTGGCAAACATATCTACCCAGCCGGGGGATATACATAGACCATCAATGGCTATCTCCTGGTCAGCTTTTACTGAGATTTTTTTCCCGACTTCGACTTGCTTAATGATTCCGTTTTCAATAAAAATATCAACTGTATGTCCGTTGAAAGAGGAGAGGGGGTCAACAACCCTTGCTTGCTTAATGAGTATTTTCATTAAGGAGCGAAGGTAACGGTTGTTTTTGATTTTAGAATTGCAAAATTATGGCTTAGTTTTACGAGCCAAAAAACCTATGGTTTAATCAGAATTTCGGGACGTAGCGCAGTCCGGTAGCGTACCAGCATGGGGTGCTGGTGGTCGCTGGTTCGAATCCAGTCGTCCCGACAAATAGAATAAAGGGTAATCATTTTTTTATAAAGTGATCACCCTTTTTTAATTTTGGGTAACATGATTTCGGGATGTAGCCCCGCCGAAATCGTGGTACAATGTTCGGGATGTAGCGCAGCCCGGTAGCGTACTTCGTTCGGGACGAAGGGGTCGCTGGTTCGAATCCAGTCATCCCGACTGGTTTTTAAATTTTGAGGCACTTATTGTAATCTCAATGATTTTAAGTCTGCAAGCGCAGACTTTTTTAATTTTACTACTTATGACACCCGAACGCAGAGAAAAATTAATAACCGTTTTAAACAAAAGGCAAAATGACATCACCATTGTGTTGGAAAATGTCTCTGACCCGCATAATATTTCTGCCGTTATGCGTACTTGCGATGCAGTGGGAGTGCAGGAGATATACGTGTTGAACACAATTATCCCACTCCATAAAAAATGGGGAGCAAGAAGTTCCTCCAGTGCAGCCAAATGGCTTACTATTCACCAATTTGATAATGCCCGGGAATGTTTTGCTTGTCTCAGGGAAAAATACTCAACTATTTTAACTACACATTTAAGCAGTGATGCTGTAAGTTTACATTCAATAAATTTTTCGCAACCTATTGCTCTTGTTTTCGGAAATGAACATGATGGAGTGACTGAAGACATCAGAAAACTTGCTGATGGAAATTTTATTATTCCACAGGTGGGAATAATCCGGTCACTGAATATAAGTGTAGCTTGTGCTGTAACTTTATATGAAGCATTCCGGCAAAAAAACCTTGCAGCTCACTATCTAAACAAAAAACTGGATAACTCAACTTTTGATAAGTTATTAGGTGATTGGGGTGTGGAGACAGAAGAAACAAACGAGAAATAATTTTACAATTACAATAAACATGAAAAGAGCCATTTCTATCGTAACATTTCTCTTTTTATTTGCAGAGATCGGTGCTCAGGGAATCCCCAAATGGAAGATTACAGAATTGGAAACATATATTAACAAAAGTGAGGTTCCGTTAATTATAACTTTCTGGGCAACCTATTGTAAACCCTGCGTACAAGAAATTCCATATTTCCATGAACTGGCTAAAAAATATGAATCTTCGGGGATAAAACTTTTGCTGGTGAGCCTGGACTTTGAAGAATCATACCCGGCAAAAATCAAAAGGTTTGCCGATAAACAAAAGTATACAGCTTCAATAGTTTGGCTGGATGAATCCAATGCAGATTATTTTTGCCCAAAAATTGACAAAACATGGTCAGGAGTAATGCCTGCGACTGTGTTTATCAATAATAAGACCGGGTATAGGAATTTCATTGAAGAACAGATACCAAAAGAAAAAATGGAAGCCGAAATTAAACGAATGGCTGGTCTTTAGTTTTTCTCAATAATTTCTTCACTTTGTTCAAGTATAAAAAAATCAGTCGATTCTTTTAATGGCACATCCCAAAGAACGCGACTCTTTTACTGAAATATCTTTGCCTGCAATCATTTCATCAATGGCTTCTTTAAGGTGCTTACGACTTACCGAAACCGCATTTCCAGGATTGTCGTCAATAGCTCCATGATATATATGTTTACCCTCACTGTTAAACAAAAAACATTCGGGTGTCCGTTTGGCTCCAAATTCATCCGCCATCACTGAATTTTTATCAACAGCATAATACCAGCTATATCCCTGTTGTTTTGCATATTGTTTCATTGATTCAAAGGAATCATCTTCATCCCGCTGACCCTCATTTGAATTGAGAAGTATAATGCCGACATCTTTTGAAAGAGCATAAGAAGCGATCTCTCTGGTTCTTGATTGGTTTCTGATTACCCATGGGCAGGTATTGCAACTAAACATTACAACTAATCCGTTTTTTTTCCTGGCATCATTAAAGGAAACTTCTTTTCCTGAAATATCTTTCATTTTCAGGTCGGGTTTTGGCAAGCCGGCGCCTAAAGGAAGAATGTCGCCTGAAAATATAAATGAGAAGGACGACATAACTAAAAAAGCAGAAAGCAAAACTGAATTCTTCATATAATAGTTTATACTGCAAAGTTCATACCTTTTTATTAAGTATGACGGCCATCCGGCCCGGTTTTTTTCCTTTGGTCAGCAATTTTTTTCAGTGAATTAATACTCACGTTCAGCTCAAAACCAATAAGAAGAACAAGGGAATTGAAATAGATAAGTAACATTAAAATGAGAACAGCTCCAATAGATCCGTAAAGCTTATTATAATTTCCAAAGTTGATCACCCAATAGGAAAATAACATGGTGAATATGATCATTAAAAACGTGGCTAAAATGGAACCAGGGTTTATTAATTTCCATTTCTTATGAACTGCGGGTGCATGTTTATAAATAAAAGAGATATTAAAAAAGAATAAAAGAACAATAATCAGCCAGCGGGCATTAAAAATAATTTTCTGGATACCAGGATTTTCAATTCCCAGCCAGGAAAGTACCGCTCCTCTTGAGAATAAGGCCAGCATTGACAGGATGATGATCAAAAAAAGTATCAATGTAAGTTTAATGGCAACATAACGATCATGCAGTGCGTTTCTTTTGGAAAATCCGATATATTCCATTTTGTTAAATGACCTCATGATTCCCATCATGGCATTTGATGAAAAGAAAAGGGCAAGTATAAAACCGAACGATAACAGATCATTTCGCTGGCGGGTAGTGAAATCACTTAAAAAATTTATGATAGTAGAATTGTTTTTCTGACCGGGAATTACATCCCTGATCAATTCATATAGTTCATTCATCAACCCTTTAATTGGCAAAAAAGGAATAAGTGTAAACAAAAAGATACTGGCGGCAGGAATGGCCATTAACAAATTAAATGTAATAGAAGAAGCTCTTTCCGTAAGGCTGGTTTTTCCCACCTGGACCACAAAAAAATTAACGACATCAAACAAAGGAATACCATTAAAACCGGGAAGAGTGACTCTCTTGCTTTTCCTGATGATAAATTTTACAGGAATGGAGGTTAATAATTTTCTTTTTATCCGTGTAATGAAATGCATCTATTGCTTACTTGTTTTCTTTTCTGATTGAATCCTGTTTATCCAATGCCTGCTGGTATTCCTTTGCTTTTGCTATATGATCTTTATAGTTTGTAGTGAATATATGAGTTCCTGAAAAGTCGCTTTTAGCAACAAAATAAAGATAATCTGTTTCAGGAGCATTTAATACGGCATCAATTGTTTCCTTTTGAGCTGTGCAGATTGGTCCTGGAGGTAACCCCGTATTTTTATAAGTATTGTATGGCGATTCAATAAGCAAATGTTTTTCATAAACCCGCTTCAGAGCAAAATCTTTTAATGCAAATTTTATGGTTGGGTCAGCCTGTAACGGCATTTTTTTGGTGATCCGGTTCAGGTATACACTGGCAATGATATTTTTTTCGGGGACATAATTACTTTCTTCATCAATGATGGAAGCTAATGTAGTTACCTGGATAGGGGAGAGACCCAACTTCGATGCTTTGGTCTTTCGTTCTTCATTCCAGAATATTTGCCATTCGTCAAATAATTTCTGAAATACTTTTTTTACTGTGGAATTCCAGAAATATGAATAGGTGTCTGGAAGTATAACTGCCATAACAGTAAAAGTGTCGAGTCCATAAGGCTTCAGAGAATCATTATGATTGATGAACTTCATTGCTTCTGATGAATCAAACTCGAATAATTTTCCGAGTTTCTGTGCTATATTTTCTTTTAACCTTGATTTTGTGATTATGAGATTGATGGGCGTTTGCCTTCCGTTTTTCAGCATCCTGATCAGTTGAAAAAGGCTCATGCCTTCATTTATCTTGTATTTGCCGGCTTTTGCAATTCTAAACTTCATTAATTGTGCTGCCCAATCAAACCATATCCGGGTTTTAATAATATTATTTTTAAGTATATCATCTTTCATATCCTGAAAACTTTCCCCGGTTTTTACATAAAAAAATTCTCCTTCAAGTGAATTGGCGGTAGGTCCAAATACTTTCCAGGCAAAAAAGGATGCGGCAAAAACAATGAGCACAAATAAGCCAATGATAATTTTTCTTTTCATTTTATTTTAAAGATAGCTGAGTAGTGAAAAGGAAGTATAAGTCCCGATAACTTTCGGGAGTGACACAACTCAAGCCGAATAATGATTCAAAAGCCTGCTAACAAATAACAAAATTTGAATGTTTGCCAGGTTTCAAAGCAAAATAAAATAAAAACCCTGTCTGAACGACAGGGTTTAAAAGAATATATTTTTATTTCTCTTATTTGGGTTTTTGAGGGTTCTGAGTGCCTTGAGGATTTGCGCCCGGTGCAGTGTTTAAAGCTCCCGGATTGGTAACCGGAGCCTGCTGGACCGGTGTATTACTGATTTTTTCTACTGCTTTATTTGAAGCTGAGCCCGAACCTGAAATAAATAAAGTTGAAGCAAGAGAAAGAACGCCAATGATGCCAGCAAAGATCCAAGTGCCTTTTTCAAGTACATCAGTAGTTTGTTTTACTCCCATAAACTGAGTGCTGAAACCGGCAATATTTCCAGCTAAACCACCCCCCTTGGGGTTCTGTACCAGTACAATAAACCCAAGTATTACACTTGCAAGAATGATCAGAATCACGAATAATATTGTCATATCAATACTTCTTTAAATTTTCAATAAGGCCTGCAAAATAACCGCTTTTCGAGGTATTGAGCAAACTTAATTTGTTATAAATATCAATAGCTTTTTCCGGATGGCCCTGTTTTATCCAGACTTCTGCCATAGCTTCTGTAACCACTTCCCTGTCTTCAATAGAATGAACGGCAAGATTAACCACTTTTTCTTCTGATCTGCTATCAATGAGGGTTGAAATTTCCTGTGGCGGCATTTTCCTGATTGCTTTAAGCCATTCGGTAAAACTTTTCAACTGTTGCCCGAAATGGTCAGTTGGCTTTTCTTCAAGAACAGGTTTAATACCCTGGGATGCAAAATAATCGACCGTATGATATGGTTCGAACTCAAAAGCTGGTTCCACCTTAGATTTATTATCTATGATGGTTTCTTCTGTCTTTTTTTCAATAATTGGTTCCTGTTGCATGGACGCTATGACCGGAACAGGTATTTCATATCTTGGATTCTCTACAACCAATTCATCATTATGAATATCTTCTAATTGTACCGGTGATATTTTTTTTTCTTCAGCTATTTGCGATAATTCTATATGCTTTCTTTCATTCAGTATTTCGTCAAGCCAAAGTGTATTGTTGAAATAGAGTGAAGTTTTCTGCAATTGTTCTTTGTAATTATCATCTCCTTCATCTTTTAATTTCTTCGCCAGTAGAAGTTGTAACGATGAAAAATACGGGTATTGATCAGCAAGTATGGTTAATTCCTCTTTACTGCAACTATATAAACTGTCTTTTTGAAACAATGAGTTAGCTAGTTTATTTAAAACTTCCTTCATTATGAAAACAAAGATAACTTACCAGTTGGAAAAAATACGGTTGAAGACTTCATCCACCAGGTTGCGAATAATTTCATCGGTTAATTTTGCCTCTGCCTGTGTCAATGACAAGGTAGCCGAAAAATCAAAGCTCCTGCTCACATCGTATGCTACCGGAGTTTCATTTGCTAATCGGTTGAATAAAATAATATGAACCCCCACCGTCAGGCGGTTAGTTGCAACCCTCTGACTTGAAATACCGGAAGTGCTTACTGAATAATCAGAGA
>JAHEZE010000060.1 GCA_023251235.1 Sphingobacteriales bacterium
TTTTCTATACTTTACAACCTTGGTTGTTGATTCCAGTTCATCATAGCCGATAAATTCATTTCTTGCATAATCATCCAGTACTACCCAATCTTCCGTATCCACTGCGGTAGCTGCACGGCTTCGTTGTTTTTGCTGCTGCATTTCTTTTTCAAAACCTACTTCATCCACGGTTAATTTATTTTCTGAAGCAATCAAGCGGGTAAGATCAATAGGAAAGCCATACGTATCATAGAGTTCGAACGCATCTTTACCAGAAATAATTATTGTAGGAGCAAATCCTTCAACAACGAGTTCGCCTGTTCCTGTTTCTTTGATTATATCTTCTATTCTTTTTAATCCTTTATCCAGCGTTCGTAAAAACGCTTCTTCTTCTTCTTTCACAACTTTACTTACAAAATCCAATTGTTTAAACAATTCAGGAAAAACATTTTCAAACTGCTTTGCCAACACAGGCATCAGTTGGTAAAGCAGAGGTCGTTTATAACCTAAGTAAGAATAGTAATAGCGAACTGCACGACGTAAGATTCTTCTTATTACATAACCGGCGCCTGTGTTTGAAGGCAGTTGTCCATCAGCAATTGTAAATGCAATTGCGCGGATATGATCGGCAATTACCCTGAATGCTATTGCTTGTTTACTGTCACCATAATCATATCTTATACCTGTAATTTTTTCTGTCGCTGCAATTGTGCCGGTAAAAATATCGGTATCATAATTGGAAGTTTTTCCCTGCAGCACTCTTACCAGTCTTTCCAAACCCATTCCCGTGTCTACATGTTTTGCCGGTAATGGCTCAAGACTCCCATCTTTTAAGCGATTGAACTGTATAAATACATTGTTCCATATTTCTATCACTTGTGGATGATCATTGTTTACCAATTGTTTTCCATCTTTCTTTTTTCTTTCTTCATCCGTGCGGCAGTCCACATGAATTTCTGTACAGGGGCCGCAGGGACCGGTATCACCCATTTCCCAGAAATTATCTTTCTTATTTCCAAATAATATTCTGTCTTCTTCAATCCATTTTTTCCATTCAGAAAAAGCTTCTTCATCTTTTGGAAGGTTCTCTTTTTTATCTCCTTCAAAAACGGATACATATAATCTATCCTTTGGAATTTTAAAAACTTTGGTAAGCAATTCCCAGCTCCATTCTATTGCTTCTTTTTTGAAATAATCACCAAAGCTCCAGTTGCCCAGCATTTCAAACATGGTGTGATGAAAGGTATCCACTCCCACTTCTTCCAGGTCATTATGCTTTCCGCTTACACGAAGGCATTTTTGTGTATCAACTACTCTTTTATATGGCGCCTGTTTATTTCCTAAAAAATAATCCTTGAACTGGTTCATGCCTGCATTAGTGAACATCAACGTAGGATCATTCTTCATTACAATAGGTGCAGATGGAAAAATCCTGTGTCCTTTTGATGTGAAAAAATCCATGAACTTTTGCCTTATCTCTCCACTTGTCATCATAAATAAAATGGGTTGATTTTTGCTGTTTATAAGACTATATTTGTCATCCCTGTAAAAGTGGCCAAAGGTAATAATAAGCCGGGAGTATCATTGAAAACCCCGCCACATAGGGGCTCTGATCATAAACCAACTATCCGTTTACACCTGCCTGAGACGGTAAGGCATGAAGAAAATTAAATACTACTATAACACTCATACGCTCCGGTACGAAAAACTGGAAACACCCCTCCGTGTAAAATTGCTGAGGTTTTTTGGATTTATTGCTGCGGCGTTGGTGACTGCCGCCCTCATTTCTTTTTTTGCTTTTCGGTTCATCGGCTCTCCCAATGAAAAATTACTCCGGATTGAAAATGAAGAAATGAAGGACCGTTACCGGGAACTTAACGGTCATTTGAATAATATTGAACAACAAATGGCGGAGTTGGAAAAAAGAGATAATGAAGTATATCGTTCTATTTTTGAGGCCAACCCCATCCCAGACAGCGCAAGGGCAAAAACAATTGAAAAGCAACAACAGATTGCTAAAGTGGAAAGCATGGAAGAAAGTGATCTGATCAATTCAATCATCTCCACCTTGAATAATCTCAGCAACCGGGTCCATGCACAGAAAGCTTCTTTTG
This sequence comes from Sphingobacteriales bacterium, assembly GCA_023251235.1. GTDB lineage: Bacteria > Bacteroidota > Bacteroidia > Chitinophagales > Chitinophagaceae > VBAS01. Next base: position 2,094 of record JAHEZE010000060.1, read on the forward strand.
AAGAAGTAACTGAACTTGTAAAAAATAAAGAACAACTCCTGGCCGCTACGCCGGCCATTCAGCCCGTAAGCGATAAGGAATTAAAAAAAATTGCATCCGGCTTTGGATACCGGATTGATCCGGTATATAAAACCGTTAAACTGCATCCTGGTCTTGATTTCACTGCTCCTGCCGGCACACCTATTTATGCTACTGCTGATGGCACAATAGAATTTGCCGGCAACAGGGGAGATGGCTATGGCAACCATATTATCATCAATCATGGATTTGGCTATAAAACATTATATGGTCATATGTACCGCATTAAAGCCAATGTTGGGCAAAGAGTAAAACGTGGCGAAGTAATCGGCTGGGTAGGCAGCACGGGAAAATCTACCGGTCCTCATTGTCATTATGAAGTGATAAAGAATGGCAATAAGATAGATCCCATTTATTTTTTCTATAATGATCTTACTCCTGAGCAGTTTGACCGGTTATTAAAAGTAGCAGCTGCAAGTAATCAGAGTTTTGACTAGATTTTTTATTGCCCAAACTTTTCCACATTGTTCAGCTTCTGTTGTGTCACTCACTTGTACGTTCTTATCTTTACTGAACAATTATGGGAAACCCGCATACACAAATAACATTTGCTTTTTCCGAAGAGGATGAAAAAGAAGTAAAAACAGAAAATGTATCTATACTTCCCGAATCAAAAATTGCTGAAGAAGAACCTTCGTATTCTGAGCCAATAGAAGAAATTCCTGTAGTCATCCCCCCAAGAAAATCAACCCGTGGCCGTCTTTCCTTAAAAGAAGTAGGATTAAGAGCTGATCTTATCGAAATCCCACCCGATGAAATTCTTTTTCAAAAGCAATACTATTCCATTGGTGAAGTGTCAAAATGGTTCCGGGTAAATCAATCATTGTTGCGGTACTGGGAAACGGAATTTGATATTCTTGAACCAAGAAAAAACCGGAAAGGCGACCGTTTCTTCCGTCCCATTGATGTAAAAAATCTTGTGCTTATTCATGATCTTCTCCGTCGCCGCAAATTCACTATCGAAGGAGCCAAGGATTTTTTAAAGAAAAATAAAAGAGCTGATGAAAAATTTGTATTGATCCAGTCCATGGAAAAATTGAAAGCTTTTTTGAATGAACTGAAAGCAAGCCTCTGATTTTATTCCCCGATTATCTCAATAAATAGATTTCCAGTTCATCATTTTTTAACGCATACACTTTCGACGCTGTAAAATTAATAATTGGAGAATGCCTTATTGTTTGAGGTAATAAAACCTGTTGTTCAATAAATGTACCCGGCTGGTATCGAAACAGTGAATCATTCTTTGTACCAAATATATATTTACCCGCCACTTTAAAATTATTCCATCCACTGAGGGAGATCCTGTTTTTCAACGCTCCATAGAAATCAAATACAAGAACTCCTTTCTGCTTATCATACAAATATAAAAGCCCATCCTGATCGTAAATGGAAGAAAAGGAAAATGCCTCATCAAATAACTGGCGGAAATCAGTTGTTTCAAACAACAACTTACCGTCTTCATCAATTTTTTTGAGCTTATGTTCAAACTCATCATATAACCAGATTTTATTATCATATGACAAACCAATAGCCTGCACCTGGAAAATATTCTGCTTACGGAGATCAATCGTGTTACGGACATTGAGCAACCGATCCAGCATGACCACCGTTGAAAAATCTTTATAATACAGCAATACCCTTAATGGGTTTGACACATCAATACTTGAAACCTTCCCTGTTTTTCTTACATTATTAAATACAGCTATAGAGTCTCCTTTTGCATCTAATTTTTTAAGCTGGTCGGTAGAAGAAAGGATATAAATATTATCCAGATAATCCACAGTGAACATTGTTATATCGCCTTGTATTTTTTTTACCAGGCTAAATGAGGTATCGCTCTGTGCATTTGCTGACAGGGATAGCAAACTGAATAAAATAATGATGGTGAAATATTTACTCATTTACCTGCGTATTACTTTATCATCCTTTCCTAAATACGATTTCAGTTGTAATCCCCTTTCATCAAACACCGCATAAGTATAATAATGGATCCAATCACCAAGATTAATATACCTGCTGCTCTCATTAAGACGAAAATCAATAGCCAGGTGTCTATGTCCAAATACAAAAAAATCAATATTCTTTTCCTGCCCGTCCGGCAGGCGGGCTTTTAATACTTCTTTACTGTAAATAATCAGCCATTCTTTGTCCTCTCCAAGAAAAATTTCTTCAGAGGCACCGGTTTGTGCCCGGCTGCTTCGACTAAGGTAGTTGGCCAGACCCATTCCAATAAAAGGAGGAAGTATTCCAAATAACCATTTGCAAAAAGGATTACGGAAAATCTTCTTCAGTCTTTTATATCCATGATCCCCCGGCCCCAAGCCATCACCATGACCAATCAGAAACTTCTTCCCTATTCTTTCAAATTCTTTGGGTTCAAAATAGACAGGAATGTTCAGTTCCTTTTGAAAATAATCTTTCATCCACATATCATGATTGCCCACAAAAAAATGCATCACTATTCCTGCATCAGATAATTCTGCAAGCTTTCCCAATAACCTTACAAATCCTTTTGGAACTACTTTCCGGTACTCGTACCAGAAATCAAACATATCCCCAACAAGGAAAATTTCAGCAGCATCATTTTTTATTTCATCAAGAAAGCTGACAATTTTTTTTTCCCGTTCCAGGCTTGCCGCATAGTTGGGTGCGCCAAGATGAAAATCGGAAAGGAAATAAGTTTTTTTATCGGAAACTAAAGTCAAGTTAGAAGTTATTTCTTTTGTGCCATATACTGAATTACATCACCAGAAGCAATCAAGGGTCTTCCGGCCACATCACCATTGTACCAGTAGATCCATGCATTAGTAAGATGGTCGTTCATGTTTACTTCCGTAAGTTCACGACGATATAATGGAACTTCATCAGCTTCCACATCTACTCCTTCATAATCATCCAGCTGGCCGATAGCCCATGAAAATTCATCTTCTTTTTTGATACTGTATAATTCACCAACTATAAAAGTATTTTCGTTAGCAGGGATTGCCGCAGGATATGCACCCAGGTCAAACAATTTACCTTTTACTTTTGCTGCACCAAGCAACGTAAAATAGCGACTGATATATTCATAGGCCGTACTCCGGAATCCACTACGCAGCGATCCATATACAAAAAGCCGGTAAACCTCAGGTTTTTTCATGGGTTAAAAATACGAAGGGAGAAGGAACTATGCATCAATGAGAAAACAATACACTTCTTTGGGGCCATGTACCCCCACCACCAGGGTTTTTTCAATATCGGCGGTGCGGCTTGGGCCGGTAGCAAACGTAATTAGTGAAGGAAGCTTGGCGTTATATTTTTCTTTTACCAGTTGTAAGGCCTCTTTAATATCATAAACTAATTGGCTGGTAAATGCTATACAGATATGAATTGGGGCATATACACTGGCAGACCTTCCGGATAATTGTGCCGTACTCATAACAATTGATCCGGTTCTGGCAACAAGACATTCGCAGCCAGTTACGCTTATATCACAATTGGAAAGATCTGTTGATGTAAATCTTTCTTCATTTTGTGAAGCTGTTAATTCTTTTATTGCCGGCTCCACACAATAAATTTTTTTCCAGTCCTGCTTTCTAACCAGGCTGCTGAACTGAAATGCCAGCTCCTGCCTGTTTACACAAAAAATAAATCTTCCCTGTAGTTGATTGAATTGTTCTGCAAATTCAACTTCAAGTTCCTGAGTGGAGGATGGATATACAGAAACATTACCTTCACTTTGTGGAAAAGGAAGAGGCGTTGAGTGACTCAACGCCTTTCTGATTTTCTTTAATATGTTCTCTTTAGAAGGAGAAACTTTCATTCCTTTTTTAATTAAGCCGGTAAAGGCATTATCCCCGGATCCGTATCTGGCGAAATTTCCGGTGAGGTTTTATTCGCCGGTTTTTCAACCGGCTTTGCTTCTTCTGCTACTACTTCAACATCCGGTACATCTAATACTTTCTTTTCTTCATAGGGTCTTTTACCAATCAATGTCTCTACATCACTTTGGAAAAGAACTTCTCTTTCCAATAACGCTTCCGCTATTATTTCCACCTGTTTTTTCTTACTGGTCAAAAGTTGTTTAGTTATACTATAAGCGTCATCAATCAACTTACGGACCTCCTGGTCAATCAGCTTGGAAGTTTCTTCAGAATAAGGTTTGATAAAGGCGTTTTCCTGCTGAGGATCATAGAAACTCACATTGCCCACTTTATCATTCATACCATATACAGTAACCATTGAATAAGCAATCTTAGTGATTTGCTGCAGATCATTTTGTGCCCCGGTTGAAATTTTATCAAAGAAAATTTCTTCGCTGGCACGTCCACCCAGAGTCATACAAATCTGATCCATCAGTTGATCAATATTATATAAGTATTGTTCTTTGGGTGTGTATTGTGCATATCCAAGTGCTGCGGTTCCTCTCGGAACAATAGTGACTTTTAATAAAGGGTAAGCATGCTCAAGATACCATCCGCAAATAGCATGGCCCGCTTCATGATATGCAATGACTTTCTTTTCTTCTGGAGAAATAATTTTGTTTTTCTTTTCCAGTCCTCCTATCACTCTGTCCACCGCATCCTGGAAATCTGACATCTCAACAGATTGCTTTCCTTTTCTTGCAGCAATTAATGCTGCTTCATTGCATACATTCGCTATATCCGCTCCGGCAAAACCCGGAGTTTGTTCAGCTAACTTATGAATGGCTAATTTTTCTGAGATCTTAATCGGTTTCAGGTGTACTTTAAAAATTGCTTCCCGGCCCTTAAGATCAGGTTTATCAATCGAGATCTGTCTGTCGAAACGGCCTGGCCGCAATAATGCATTATCCAATACATCTGGCCGGTTGGTTGCAGCCAGTACAATGATCCCGGCATCTGTACCAAAACCATCCATCTCCACCAGCAACTGATTTAAGGTACTTTCCCTTTCATCATTACTCATCATTACATTTTTTCCTCTGGCACGTCCTATGGCATCAATTTCATCAATAAAAATTATACATGGTGCTTTCTCTCTGGCCTGCTTAAAAAGATCACGGACCCGACTGGCTCCAACTCCTACAAACATCTCAACAAAATCACTACCACTCAGGCTGAAAAACGGAACCTGTGCTTCACCAGCCACTGCTTTTGCCAATAAAGTTTTTCCGGTGCCGGGCGGACCAATCAATAAAGCACCCTTCGGAATTTTTCCACCGAGGTTTGTATATTTTTTGGGGTTTTTTAAGAAATCAACAATTTCCATCACTTCTACTTTTGCTTCATCAAGGCCTGCTACGTCTGCAAAAGTGATATTAACCTTTGCGCCTTTGTCAAATAATGTTGCTTTTGATTTTCCGATGCTGAAAATTCCACCCGGGCCGCCACCGCCTCCGGCGCCACCACTCATTTTGCGCATCAGCATTATCCAGATGGCAATAAAAAGAAGAACAGGAAGTAAAAAATTCAAAATACCAGAAAACCAATTCGGATCATTTATTACATCATATTTTACCTGGTATTTTACAGGCAAATTGTTTTCAACATAGAAATCGGCCATTTGCTTTTCAAAATCGCCAGAATATTTAAAATACAGATGAGGACCGTCTTTGCTTATTTTCCCATTGATATTTTTATTGAGCCTTTCCTCGTATTTTCTTATGCTGTCTTCTTTCAGATAAATTTTTACGGTCTTTTTATTATCTACGATCTCATATAACCTCACATCGCCTGCGATAATCATTTCTTTAAAGTCAAGAATATTTGTTTTCGCCATGTTTGGAGAAAACGGACCATAAATGCCAAAACCAATCAGAATGGCAAATATGATGGCATATACCCAATAGATACTGAAACGGGGCCCTTTGCGTGAATTATTATTATCATCGCGGTTGCTGTTGGGTTGAAACCGTGGCATTTTTTTTTCGTCTTTATTGTATGGTTCTTGTGACATGATTTAGTTTTCTCTCCCTGCTAATTAAACTGTTTTAATATAAAATTGTTTGAATCGTTTGCTATTTAACAAAACTATTATCTAATACTCCATTGTTGATCCATCGCTCCACATTTCTTCCAACTGGTAAAACTTCCTTGTATCGCTCAGCATAACATGCACCACTACGTTTACATAATCAATCAGCACCCAACTCAGTTTCTGGTAACCTTCATGATGGTAAGGAGCCTCACTGCATTTTTTATTTACATCCAGTTGTATAAATTCAGCAATTGCCCTTACCTGCGGCTGGTTGCTTGCTTCACAAACAATAAAAAAATCTGCAACGGCCTCATTTACTTTTCTCAGGTCGAGTGAAACAATATTCTCTCCTTTTTTTTCTTTAATTGCGTTGATGATGGTTTTGATGATCTTTGAGCTCTTCGTCAGTCGTTTTACATTTTTCTTTTTACGAGTAGCTACTATTTCCAGTTGTTCCAATAATGTTATAGTTTAAAGTTCGGAGTTTTGTTTTTGGTGACTGACTGCCGGCTTCTGGTATTCTGATCAAAATGAGTTACCAGGAACAAGGAGTTAGAAACCAGAAACTGATTTACTTTGCCAAAAATACTAATAAATTGCCACTACCATTAACCGCCAATCCAATTGGGTCACCGTTTGTTGAATTGCAATCAGTTGACAGTACCAACAAATATGCCATGAATCTGGTGCATGAAGGCATGGCACAACATGGTATGGTTATTTTTGCTCATGATCAGACAGCAGGAAAAGGTCAGAGAGGGAAAAACTGGAGCTCTGAAAAAGGTGCAAATATTTCCTTAAGCATAATAATAAACCCATATCCACTAAAGGTTTCAGATACTTTTAAGTTAAGTGTTTGTACTTCCGTTTCTGCTTTTGAATTCTTAAAAAAATATGCAGGAGATGAATCCAGAATAAAATGGCCCAATGATATTTATTGGCGTGACAGGAAGGCAGGAGGAATATTAATTGAGAATATAATTCGTAGTTCAGAGTCGGAAATAGGGAGTCGGGACCCGATAGCTATCAGGTCGGGAGATTGGAAATGGTCGGTGATTGGGATTGGGATTAATATTAATCAAACTTTTTTTTTCCCTGATTTACCTAATCCTGTTTCAGTAAAACAAATTACCGGTAAACATTTTGAACCTGTAAGTTTGGCAAAAGATCTTTGTGTGTTTTTTAATAAAAATTTTCAAATCTTATTAGTGGGAAATTTTGAAACTATATTTACAACTTACCTCGCATCCCTTTATAAAAAAAATGAAAAAGTAAAATTGAAAAAAGACGGTCGCATTTTTGAAGTAACAATAAAAACAGTTGCAGAAACAGGTCAATTGATCACACAACATGCCATTGAAGAAAGGTTTGAGTTTGGAGAAGTAGAATGGGTACAATAGTCAGAAAGTCATATCATCCATTTGAGTAATTTGACTATTTCTTTTTATCCCTGGAAAAAATAAAATTTCTTGAAATAATAAAAGCCCACCGGAACTGACCATCACCCCAGGAAGTAACCGTGCGGCGGATAAACCGGTTCTCCAATATTTCATTGGCATTGGTGAAATTGATGTGAAATACATGGCCCTCAGTAAGAATCTCCAATCCAATACCAAGGGGATCATAAAATTTTACATTTTGTGTACTGAAGAAGTTTTTACCGTTTGCTGAATGGAAAGGATGAAAATAATCTGCCAATAATATTATTTTCTCACTTATCGGTACCCGGATGGCACCCCCCAAAGCAAAAATACTTTTATCATCATTTGGCACTACATAGTTTGTATGAAGAAAAAGAGGATTCAGTTGAAAACTCACCTTGCCAAACTTCTTTGCCAGCATCAGTTGTACAAGCTGGCTCATACGGTCACCGAAGTTTTCAAATGAATTCTCCAGGTTGGATAAGGGGGCTCTTTTTTGGGTGGACATAACATTATTTACAAACAATGTTAATGAAACCGGGTGTTGGGGATCATTATAACCCTGCATCAAAAACTGGTATTTGAACCCTAACTCCCATTGGTTTTGTATAAACCCGGCGCCTCTTGTTCTGGCAGTTATCAGATTCAATTTATCAGTTAACCCGGTCTGAAATCCTATGCGGATATCACTGGCATTATCCAATCCAAAAAAACGCTTGATGCCACCAGCATCACCAGCTATATCACCAAAACTATGTGCAACACTAAATTCCATCACCCCTTTTCGCAGGGTTTCCACCGTTTTTGTGTTAATCATTTTTTGTGAATAGAAAACTTTGATGGCCTCAACCTCTTTCTTTTTTGGAGTTTTAATTATTACCTGTTCATCCTGAGCTAATGAAGCTAAAAAAGCAAAGCAGAAAAAGAAAAATAATACTTGTTTCATATGATGGTTTTGGGCTTGTAACTAAATCGAAATTTTAAGAATCAGGGTTGCTTGTCTGTTCACTATATAATTCATGCTTAAGGATCAACATTAAACCACCTATGATCTGATATCGCCAGTCATTCATGATTTTTTCTTTGGCTTTTTCATATTAAAAGCTTCAAGTATTTCCTCCGCATGAGCTTTATTCTCTGGCTTGGTAAAAATTTTCTTTATTATTCCTTTTTCATCAATGATAAAAGTAGTCCTTAGTACTCCCATATATTCATGACCAAACAATTTTTTCTGATCCCACACTCCGTATTTTCCCAGAATGTCATGCGATATATCTGCTATAAGCCTAAAAGGTAACTCATATTTAATTTCAAATTTCTTTTGGGCCTTCATCCCATCCGGGCTTACACCAATAACTTCGAATCCATCTTTCTTAAGGAGGTTATAATTATCCCTAAGATTACAGGATTCCAAAGTACAAGTAGGAGTATCTGCTCCTGGATAAAAATATAGTACCAGTAATTTCCCTTTATAATCAGATAAGGATATTTTTTTCCCATTCTGATCTTTTCCCGTGAATACAGGAGCTTTATCGCCTTCTTTTAAAGTTACCATACTTCAAAGCCCTAAAGGGGCTTTTATTAATGTTATCAAATTTGATTTATCATTTCTTTTTTATAGAAGTCTTTGACCTAAGTCTCCCCTTTAGGGGGACAAGGGGTTTCTTTGGAGTTGTATAAGGCTCTCGTTTGAACCACCATTTTTTCTCAGTTGTGTTTCCCACTAAATCTTCCACTCTTACTTTTAACTCATAAACACCATATGGAAAGTTTTCTTCAAACTGATATATAAAATCCTTTGCCTTATCATTAGAAAACATTATCCATTTGCCATTCAGTTCTGCCCGGAAAGATTTTACATAAAAATTATCTGTAGGTGTAAAAACAATTCTATTCAATGGGCTAAAATCCAACGTATCTTTTTCCTGCCCATCCGGCAGGCGTGTTTTGACAGGTGGTTCAATTTGAGGAGGCGCCTGATCGATAAATGCCTGGAAATTTCCAAAATTACCAAAAGAAGCGGACACCCACCCGATAGCTATCGGGTCACTTTGCCAGCTCGCTTTTTTTACTGACTTGTTACCTTGCCATTCCCGCACAATAACAATTTTGTTTTTCTGATTTTCGGGAATAGGTACAACAGGTTTTATCCTCACTATAATATCTTCATATAGAGGAATCGAAGGATCATTCAGCCGGTGGTTGGAAGAAACAGAACCGGGTATAAAAAGATTCTGAGAATAATAAAATGAAGACACTGTATCAAACAAACAATCTTGCGGCATATAAACTTCAAAATCTTTTTGCTCAAAAACATTTACATAATTGGGAATAAACTTCTGCCGGATTGTATTTAACCTTGTAATCATTCGGGCAAGACTGTCACTATATTGAACCGTCATAAAAAGCTCAGATACATTTTCATTCTCATCCATCACTTCTATTCGGATAGCATGTTCAAGGGAATCATTCAATTCAATAATTCCATTTCCCTCTATATCGTGATAAACACTGCTTTTCTCACCTGGCAGTTGAAAAAGATACTGAAGATAAATCCCGGTATTTTCTTTATATACATGATCAATATGTGCATTAACATATTCCGATTGCCCGTAGTCGATATTATCCAACAAAAATTCTGTTTGTGGCTTTTCATCAAAATAGATAACAGCATTATAAATTCCATTAGGGTTAGGCGAACCCAATACCCGATCTATAGCACCAATGGCAAAACCGATTTTATTAAACCCGGTCAGAATTTTTTGAGGTAAAGTATAAAACCCTTTATCTGTTTTTTTAATATTTATCTGCTTGGGTGTTTGAAGATAAGTACTTATGCTGCCATCATAAAGAGCCAACCCGCTGATCAAAGGAGGTACATTGTCTTTAACATCAAAGCCAAATAAAAGTGGGTTTAAAGAATGCCCTGTTTTAGTATCCCTTATTTCAAAATGTAAATGCGGGCCCTTTGAACCGCCGGTATTTCCACTCCTTGCAATGGTATCTGATTTTTTTACTGCAAACATCCATTCAGGCAGCGATAATTCAATTGCCCATGATTCTTTTTTATACTGTTGCTCATTTACATAAGTTTCCAGTTCCGGAAAAAATGTCTTCAGGTGAGCATATACTGTAGAATATCCATTTGGATGAATGATGATCATAAACTTTCCAAAACTCAATGGCCTGATTCCCGCATAAGCCACATATCCATCCGCCGCTGCAAATACGGGATAATTTTCTTTTGCATCGGTTCTCAAATCAAACCCCATGTGCCAGTGGGCGTCTCTTAATTCTCCAAAATTGGCAGTCAACGAAATCGGTATGTTCAGTGGATTCCGGAAATATCCCTGTGGGTATTTATGTCCAATACTAATTTGTGCCATACTACCGGTAACCCATAGAAGTAATACCGGGATAAAAGCAAGAACCAGTTTAATGTTTTTACCATTCACCATTACAACAGCAAAATAACGTAATCGTTGCTTCTTATTTTTTTAGGGGGTCTCTTTATTCAGCCATTAGAAAAAAATCTTCATAATATGAAAGGATTTTTTATTTAAGATGCAACAAAACTGTTCCCTTTTTTGTCATTCTATTGACTTGCCTTAAAAATACCTGAAAGTGGTATAGCCTGTGAAAACCGCTGATTGTATTTTTACTTTAATTGGCGAATCACTATAAACCTTGATGCGATGAAATATATCAATCACAAACTTCTTCTTGCCTCACTTGTTGTCAGTGGTCTTTTTATTGGAATTGTAAAGGGGCAGGAAGCCCGTACCCGATGGGTAACCAAAATGAAATGCCGTTATGAAGGCAAAAGGGCCAAACCTGAAAAAAAATTACATGAAGTGGATCTCGACGATTTTGAAATAGCATCCTTTCACCAAAACTGATATCCAAATTTGTTTTACAATTTTTGGAGCAACATCAACTTAAAGCAATCCGTTTCCCTTAGTTTTGCACCCCGGGTAATTATCCCGGTTTTTTTATGCATCCGCTGAAGCTTTTTTCAAAAAAATTCTTGACCAAGTCAAAGTGCAGGTGGGTGTCACAGCGGTTGCTTGCTTTAAAACTAACATCCAACAATGCCGAAAGATCCTTCGATTAAATCAGTATTGATTATTGGCTCCGGTCCTATTATCATTGGCCAGGCTTGTGAATTTGATTATTCCGGTACACAAGCTGCAAGAAGTCTAAGAGAAGAAGGCATTAAAGTCATCCTCATCAATAGTAACCCAGCTACTATTATGACCGACCCCATGATGGCTGACAGGGTTTACCTTTTACCACTTACCGTTGAGAGTATAGAACAAATATTAATGGAAAATCAGGTAGATGCAGTATTACCAACCATGGGCGGACAAACTGCCCTGAATCTTGCTAAAGAAGCCGAAGATCTTGGATTATGGAAACAGTATAATGTACAATTGATTGGCGTAGATATTAAAGCAATTGAAAAAGCTGAAGACAGGGAAAAATTCCGTCAATGGATGATAGACTTGGGTGTGCCGGTGGCAACAGCAAAAACAGCGAATTCATTTTTGGAAGGAAAAGAATATGCACAGGAAATCGGCTTCCCGTTGGTGATACGCCCATCATTTACTTTAGGAGGAACTGGCGGTGGGTTTGTTTTAAATAAAGATTTTCTGGATGAAGCATTGAACCGTGGACTGGAAGCATCGCCTATACATGAAGTATTGGTGGAAAAAGCAGTGTTGGGGTGGAAAGAGTTTGAATTGGAACTTTTACGTGATGCAAATAATAATGTTTGTATCATTTGTTCTGTAGAAAATTTTGACCCGATGGGTGTACATACAGGCGACTCTATCACCGTGGCGCCAGCTATGACGCTCAGCGATACTGCCATGCAACTGATGCGCAACACTGCCATTAAAATGATGCGTGACCTGGGAAATTTTGCCGGTGGCTGCAATGTGCAGTTTGCGTTGAATCCTGATACCGAAGAGATCATTGCTATTGAAATAAACCCAAGAGTCAGCCGTTCATCAGCCCTGGCAAGTAAAGCCACCGGTTACCCTATTGCAAAGATTGCTGCCAAACTCGCCATCGGATATTATTTAGATGAACTTGAAAATCAAATCACCAAAACAACATCGGCATTTTTTGAACCGGCGCTGGATTATGTAATTGTAAAAATTCCCCGCTGGAATTTTGATAAGTTTAAAGGCGCCAATGATACACTTGGCCTGCAAATGAAAAGTGTGGGTGAAGTTATGGCTATCGGCAGAAGTTTTACCGAGGCGGTTCAGAAAGCCTGCCAGAGTTTAGAAAATAATGCGGTTGGTTTAGGTTATTATGGCAAAAGCCTGATGCATGCTGAAGAAATTCTGGAACATATTAAAACACCCAAATGGGATCGCATCTTCCGCATCAAAGATGCGCTGATGATGGGAGTAAGCGTGAACACTATTTCAAAAGCCACCAATGGAATTGACCGGTGGTTTTTATATGAGATCCAAAAGATTTGTGAACTGGAAAAAAAGATTGCAAAATATAAACTCAATACTCTTCCGCTGGAATTATTAAAAGAAGCCAAAGTAAACGGCTTCAGTGATGAACAGATTTGCAGAATAATGAATGACGGACATGAAGATGAACTGTATGAAAAAAGAAAAGCAGCTGGCATAACAAGGGTATTTAAAATGGTAGATACCTGCAGTGCCGAGTTTGAAGCCAAGACACCGTATTTCTATTCCACTTTTGAAACGGCTTTCATTAATAATGGCCTACCCACTTCTTCCAACGAATCAAAGGTTTCTGATAAAAAGAAAATAATTGTCCTTGGTTCAGGCCCCAATCGCATAGGCCAGGGAATTGAATTTGATTATTGTTGCGTTCATGGTTTGTTGGCAATAAAAGAATGCGGCTATGAAGCCATCATGATCAACTGTAATCCCGAAACGGTGAGTACAGATTTTGATATGGCCGATAAACTTTATTTCGAACCGGTGTATTGGGAGCATATCTGGGAAATCATAGATCACGAAAAACCGGAAGGAGTGATTGTGCAATTAGGGGGACAAACGGCTTTGAAGCTTGCAGAAAAATTACATGCAAAAGGAATTAAGATCATCGGTACTTCTTACGATAGTATGGATATTGCCGAAGACCGTGGCCGTTTCAGCGACAGGCTGAAAGAATTGGAAATTCCATATCCTTCTTATGGAACAGCGCTTGATGTCGATGAAGCTATCGCCGTTGCCAACAAAGTAGGTTATCCGGTTCTCGTTCGTCCTTCTTATGTACTCGGAGGCCAAAGAATGCGAATCGTTATCAATGATGATGAACTGGAAAAGGGGGTAGTTAGTTTGCTGAAACATCTTCCCGGGAATAAAATTTTGGTGGATCACTTTCTTGATCGCTGCCAAGAAGCAGAGATAGATGCTATATTCGATGGGGAAGATTTTCATGTGATGGGGGTGATGGAGCATATTGAACCCGCAGGTATTCATAGCGGCGACAGTAATGCTGTGCTGCCTGCTTTCAATCTTACACCACTCGTAGTGCATACTATGGAAGAGTATGCAGAAAAAATTGCAAGAGAGTTAAAAATAAAAGGACTCATTAATATCCAGTTTGCCATCAAAGATGGTAAAGTGTATGTGATAGAAGCCAACCCAAGAGCTTCCCGTACCACACCTTTTATTGCCAAAGCCTACCAGATACCTTACCTCAACATTGCTACCAAGATAATGTTGGGCGCCAACAAGCTCAAAGATTTTAAGTTTGAAAAAAAATTAGAAGGCTTTGCCATTAAAGAACCAGTGTTCAGTTTTAATAAATTCCCCGGAGTGAGCAGAGAACTGGGACCTGAAATGAAAAGCACCGGTGAAGCCATCCGCTTTATAAAAAATCTTCGGGATCCCTACTTCAGGCAGTTGTATAAGGACAGAAGTATGTATTTGAGCAGGTAGATTAGCACCCTGAGCTTGTCGAAGGGAGCGTGTCGAAGTTCCGATATGGCTAAGTGCTGAAGTTTTATATTAGCAAGCTTTAGTATTCATGGCATCGTCTGTGGAGTTTATCCTGAGCTAGTCGAAGGATCACTACCTTGTACGTTCCGTTTTCATTCGATCAACAATACGATGTAACAAATCCTGAGATTATTTTAAAATTTGTTCTGTGTACTTACAAAGTAGCCAAGCTTCACCACTAACTTAACTTTACTAAATTCGGTTGCTGTTGAAAACACCAAAAACGATGTAACTGCGTATAATACTTTATTAACTTTGCCTTTGATACTCCACAGCAACCTCCGCTGCCTTCTGGTAACGGCCTAAAACTTATGAAGCCATGAATCTTTTTAAAATACTTTCCTTTATTTTTTCAGTTTCCTATTGTACTGCTTTATCCGGACAGGATACAAATGATCATAGCATTGATTCATTGGCGGGGAAAATTATTAGGGCAATACAAACCAATGAAAAACAACAGGCTTATTTAGTAACTGACAAATCTGTTTTTACAGCAGGAGAAAGCATCTGGTTTAAAGCTTTTCTTTTAAATAGTATTTCACAAAAAATAAATACCGGCAGCAGGTTTTTGTTTGTTGACCTTGTAAATGAAAAAGACAATGTAATAAAAGTGATGATATTAGATGCCGCAAATAATCAACTTGATTCCCGTATTATTTTACCCGATTCTTTAGCGGCCGGTTACTACTGGCTTCGGGCTTACACAAGACAAATGGTTAAAGACAACATTAATAGTATTTGTGTAAAGCCTATTTATATTTTAGGCAAGAGCAGTGATAATAATTTCATTAAGACAAAAAAGAATATTCACGCCCAGGATAGTATTCCTGCAATCACATTTTACCCTGAGGGCGGTTCCATTATTACCGGTGTTAACTCTGCCGTAGCAGTAAGAGCAACCAATATAAATAAAGAACCGTTTAGTATAGATGGCTATGTTAAAGATAACCATGACTCTGTTGTTACAAGATTTACAACAAATGTAAATGGGCTTGCAAAATTTAGTTTTGAATCTTCCGGTTACAGAACATATAAAGCCGTCATTAACTGGAATGGAAAAGAAATAATTTATCCCTTGCCTAAGTTCAATTTTTTTGCAGGCCAGTTATCCATTGCAAAACAAACAGGTGGATGTAAAATAACCGTGTTACTCGGTGACTCTGTTTATTCAAATAATTTTACTACTTATGTTATCGGTGTATCAAAAGACAGTTTAATTTTCGCAGGTATAGGAAAGGGGCAATATGAAGTAAATGTCGATAATCAAAAGCTGCCGGATGGTATTGCTGCATTTTATTTATTTGATAAAAACTTCAATCTGCTGAGTGAAAGAAGTGTTTATGTACACGATAATAATCTGCAGGTAAAAGCTGTAACAGATAAGAGTGTTTATAAACTGCGTGATAAGGTGATGCTGGATATATCAATAACAGATGCACAGCAGCATGCCATTCCTTCGCTTATTACTATTTCTGTTGTGGATACCCTACTTTCAAACCCGGGTGATTTATGTATGCTGCCCGATGCTCCGGAGGAAATTGATAATATTTTCTTATCCCATAATAAATGCCTTACTGATGATGATATTGACCTGCTGATGCTTGAAAAAAATGATGCTTATCAAAAACCCGGCAAAACATTAAATCCTCCGACTGCTGTTGACGCAGATAGTTTGCTATATATAAAAGGCCTGTTGTTAAATGAAAAAAATGAGCCCTCTGCTAATAAAGTTTTAACGCTGTTATCCAATTCCAATGATCTTATTTTGCAAACAAATATCACAGATAATGCCGGTCGTTTTTCTTTTCCAATGAAGAATTATGCTGACAATACTCAATTTGCCATAGAGGCCAGAAATATAAATGGCAAATCTGAAAAAAGTAAAATAAGTCTTGATGCGACGGCCTATCCTAAACTACATACGCCTCCTTCTTTAAAACAATTTCTACCTGTACAAGCCAAGACAGTAAAAAAATACTTCAGCACTTATTTTGAAGATGCATTACTCAATGATAACAATACATTGCCACTTGTTAAAGTGAAGAGTACAAAGAAAGTGGATTATAACGAATCAAAGCGAGTAAGTTCTACTTCAGCAATTCTGTCATCAAATGAATTAAATGAAAGGAACAGTGTAGGTAATGCCGTATTAAATGTAGGAGGCATGCATGTATTAAACGGATTTCTTGTGATTAATGGCCCTACTTCAATGAAAGCCCCGGATCAGTCATCCGAACCTTTACTATTGGTGGATGGGGTACAGGTTGCTCTAACATCAGGAGGCAATGAGAGCAGCCCGACCTTAAATTATTTAAACAGCCTTAACGCAAAAGATATTGACTTCATAGAAATTCTGAAAGGCGCCGATGGGGCCAATTACGGAGTAAGGGGTGGTAATGGCGTTATACTTGTAAACATGCTGTCTACACGAAGAGAGCTGAATCAGAATGGCAATAATTTAAATATATTTTATGCAAAAGGCGTTTCTAATCCTGTTTTGTTTCCATTGATAGATTATCAGCAAAAAAATATAAATAAACCAATACCCGCAGATAAGCGTTCAACCTTGTTTTGGAACGGAAATTTTTTAAGCGATGATGTTCATAATACCCTGCTGACTTTTTATACAAGTGATATTCCGGCTACTTATAAAGTAACTATTACAGGCATCACTATTCATGGAGATATTATTTATAAAACAATAAACTTTCAAAGTAAATAATATCTATTTCAGCGCCCCGGTAATAAACTCTGCTACATCTTTTTTAAATTTTGCTGCTGATTCATTATGGATATACATCATGTGTCCGGCTTCATAATATTTTAATGTGATATTGTTTTTTATTTTTTTATCCAGCCCCAAATGGTCAAAAGTATATTCCGTGCCGGCAAAAGGGGTGGCTAAATCATAAATGCCATTCATCACCAATACTTGCAACCGCGGATTCGTTGACATGGCATTTAATAAATCCGGCCCTGTATTGGGAGTAGATGCATCGCCAAATAACCCATTGCTGCGTTGGTGTTTCCAGTCCCATTTAAAATCAGGAAAAGCATAAGCTCCGGTAT
>JAHEZE010000136.1 GCA_023251235.1 Sphingobacteriales bacterium
ATATGTGTAGCCGTAGACAAAGGCATCGTCGAGTTCTTCATCTTTTATTCCCGGGACAGCAAACGAACCCGGCTCAACAGCAATCTCGTTATCGTTTGCATCATAATATGCATTTCGCAAATTGGCACTTGGGAACCATTCAGTTTTATCAACGGGGGCATTTAATCTGTTAATTTCATAATTACGCAACCATTCATTAGCCCGAATTATATTTAGCACATAAGAATTACGGCGGATTTGCATTGCACTGTAATCTTTCCATTTTTCCGGGAAACCGATTTTAGCGTTCATTTTTGCTAATTTCTCAAGAGCCTTTTGTTTCGTACTGTCACTCATCCATTCTGATTTCTCAATTCTCTCCCTGAAAGCATCCCGGAGCGATTCAACAACTGCTGAATACCGTTGCTTCATTTTCCTATTAAAATATTCTTTTGCAAATAAACTTGCTACTGCTTCTCCCATTATGAATCCTTCCGTCCGAAGCGCTTCTTTCCATCGGGGACGGGGTTGTATTTGTCCCAAAAGTGTTTTATTATATTCAAAGAAGTTTTTGAAAGTGGTCTTATCAAGAAACGGAGCATTAGCCATTACCAATCTAATACGCAAGTGATTTTTCCAGTCTTCAAGTGCCGTGGTCTCTAACTCCTTATTTAATGCAGTAAAGAATTTACGCTTACTCAGATTAAGTGAATCCAACGTATTAATTCCGATCCTATTCAGATAACGGACCCAATTAATATTAGGTGCTATTTTAAGTAACTCTATAAAGCTTGTTTTATTATACCCGTCTTCCCGAATGTACGCTTTTGCTAATCTCGTTTCCAGATCAAGAAAAACCTGTGCTTTTTTCTTTGCATCTATACTATCGTTGCCAAGTTGACGGAACGATTTGAAAAGATAAAGCTGAAAAGCATTTCTTATTTTCAAAGTTTGTGAATCGTCTTTTAAATAATAATCTGGAAGCCCAATTGATAAAAACCCATGGCCTAAAGTATATAACCATTTAGTACTGTTTTTTTCATCCTGCGTTACATAATCCAGAAACATAACACTTCGCATATTCATTGCATGCATCGCTGCCACCATATCAATCAAATCATCTATTGATTGAATGCTGTTGATCTGATCAAAATATGGTTGTAATGGCCGCAGGCCTTGTTTTTCTATTGTTATTGTGTCCATTGCAGTGTGCCAAAAATCCCCTATCAGTTGTTTAATACTACCCTTTGGCGATTTCTTTTTTGCAGCTTCTTCATTAATTTTTTTCAAACGGGAATAAATATCTTCAATAACTAAATTCCAGATACCCCACCAGCTTTCATCTTCAGGAATCGGGTTTCTTTTAAACCAGCTTCCATTGGCGTACATAAAAAAGTCTTCCCCGGGGGAAACGGTACTGTCAATATTGGAAGTAAGGAAATCTTTCTTGGAAGTAGTTGTTGATTGTTGCCCGCTGACTGCAACCCCGAAACTCAGCACTGCAAAGAAGCAGATGAATTTTGGTAACATATCTCGTTGGTTGTTCCTTAAAGGTAATTAAATGGGCTATCTAAAAACAAAAGTGATTTACCAGATTTTCACTCTCAGGTTTTCCGGCCTATACATTTTATCACCCGGCTTTATATTGAAGGCTTCATAAAATTCGGGGATATTCATCAAAATACCATTCACTCTTTCTTTATCTGGAGCATGTGAATCCCTTTCCAATTGATTTGCTAAAGCTGCGGGTGTTCGGTGATCAATTTGTCTATAAGCAAAGGCAAGAAAAAATCTCTTCAGCGGAGTAAAACCACCGATCTTTTCATTTTTCATATACTGTTCTGTTTTTTTAAAAGCATCCAGACAAATTAATAATCCGGCGAGATCAGCAATATTCTCACTCAAAGTCCATTCACCATTCACATGTAAAGTATCAAGAGGCACAAATTCATTATATTGTTTGATCATCATTTTTGCTCTTTCTGAAAACTCTATAGAGTCATTTTTTGTCCACCAATTTACCCGATTACCATTGGCATCAAAATTTTTTCCTCCATCATCAAAGCCATGCGAAATTTCATGGCCAATAAATGTATACCCATAAACAAAGGCATCATCTAATTCTTCATCTTTCAAACCAGGAGCCACTACAGAACCAGGTTCAATTGTTATTTCATTGTTGTTGCCATCATACTCAGCACCTCTCATGGAAGAACTCATGATCCATTCTGATTTATCGATGGTTCCTGATAGTTGCAGAATACTTTTGCTACTATTCCATTTTCCTACTCTTAATGTATTAAACAAAAAGCCGTCTCTGCGAATTTCCAGTGAGCTGTAGTCTGTCCATTTATCAGGATAGCCAACTTTGGCCTTCATCTTTGATAGTTTTTCAATTGCCTTTTGCTTTGTGCTGTCACTCATCCAATTTAGTTTTGCAATTCTCTCTTCGAATGCTGTACGAATATTTTCTATAACTCTGATATACCTTTTTTTTGTGTTTTCATCAAAATATTCTTTGACAAATAGCTTCAAGAGAGCATTGCCCATTGCACCACTTTCCAACTCGAGTACTCTTTTCCACCTCGGCGGTGTTAAGGTTTGGCCGGTAAAAATCTTATTAAATTCAAAAAAGTTATTGTAAGTTTCATTATCAAGAAACGGCGAGCTAACTCTAACCACCCAAAAACGCAGAAAATCTTTCCAATCATCAAGTGAAGTTGTCCGTAAGATTGTATCAAGTGATGCATAAAATTTTGGTCTGGCCATAATTAAGGAGTCAAGTTTTACAATTCCAATTTTATGGAAATAACGAGACCAGTTGATATGAGGAGTAAGACTTGATAATTCTGTAAAACTGATTTTATTATATACACCTCCGAAAGTATAGGCTTTTGCCAGTCTGACCTCAAGGTTAAAAAAACCTTCTGACTTTTTCGCAGCATTGATACTATCATTACCAAGTTGCCTGAATGTTTTAAAGAGATAAAGTTTGAATGCATTTTTGATTTTTATACTTCGCTCATCCATGTTTAAATACCTTGGCGGGCCCCCTATAGTTAATATTGGTTCGTGAAGAATATATACGTACTTGTCAGTGTTTTTTTCATCACGGTCGATATAATCCAGGAACATTAGTGTTCTTAACCCTCTATTATGCATTTCAGCGACAAAGTCAAGAAGTTGATCAATTGTTTTAATCCTGGAGATTGTCTTAAAATCTTGTTTTAATGGAGTCAAAGCTTCTTTTTCAATTTTGATTGTATCCATTGCTGTGAGCCAATAATCAGCAATTTTCCTTTCAGTGGTTCCTTGGGCGGGATTTTGGGCAATTACATCTTCAATAACTTTTTTTAACCGTGAATTAATATCGTTGATAACCAAACTCCATATACCAAACTTACCTTCTTCTGCGGGAATCGGATTTCTTTTAAACCAGCTTCCATTGGCGTACATAAAAAAATCTTCACCTGGAGAAACGGTAGTATCAATATTAGCCGTCAGGAAATCTTTTTTTGAAGTAGTCGCTGTTTTTTGCCCGCTGGTTGCGATCCATAAACTCAACGCTGCAAGAAAGCAGATGAATTTTGGTAGCATAGAACAATGTTTGTTTATTAAAGATAACTAACCCGATTATGTACAAGAAATAAAAGTGCCGGGAAATCCCAGCACTTTTATTTGTGTAATTCGTTTCAATTCGTGTTTACCATATTCTAACTCTTAAACTATCTGCCCGATACATTTTATCACCCTGTTTTATATTGAACGTAGTAAAAAATTCATCCACGTCAACAAAAGGCCCATTTACCCGGTATTTTGCCGGGGAATGTACATCGGTAAGTAATCGGCTTCTTAAGCTTTCCTCTCTCTGCTGACCGAGCCATCCTAAAGCATAACCAAGAAAATAACGCTGCATAGGAGTGAGGCCATTGATTGTTTTACCTTCTTTATATTGTTCTGTTTTTTTAAATGCTTCTATTCCCAATAATATTCCGCCCAGGTCAGCTATGTTTTCTCCTGTTGTTGCTTTTCCATTTATATGATAACCGGGCAGTGGTTCAAACTCATTAAATTGTTTTATGATAACATCTGCTCTCTTCTTAAATTCTTCTTCATCTTTTTTTGTCCACCAGCTTACAAGGTTTCCTTTTTCATCAAATTGTCTTCCTTCATCATCAAAACCATGAGTGATCTCATGACCGATGGTGGAGGCCCCTGCATATCCATACACCAGTGCATCATCAAGCTCTTCATCCCTGAATCCGGGAACTGTAAAAATCCCTGCCGGTAAAACGATTTCATTATTGCTGGGATTATAATAAGCGTTATAAGTCTGCGGAGTCATTCCCCATTCTGTTCTGTCAACAGGTTTTCCCAATTTATTAATTTCAAAATTGTGTCTCCATAAATTTCCATTCATAATATTCTGAAGATAACTTTCCCCGCTGATCTTCATGGCAGAAAAATCTTTCCATTTATCAGGATATCCCACTTTTTTAGTGATGGCAGCCAGTTTTATAAAAGCTTTTTGTTTTGTACTGTCACCCATCCAGGAAAGGTTACTTATTCGGTCTTTCAATGCATCACGGATTGCCTCCACCATATCTTCATATCGCTTTTTTGCTGTTTCGGAAAAGAAATCCTTCACATACAATTGTCCCAATACTTCGCCAAGTGCATTTTCTTCACTTTGCATTACACGTTTCCATCTTGGCCTCCTTTCTTTGGCGCCACTGAAAAGCTTATTGAAATTAAATGCGGTAATTCCGAATTTATCAGGCAATGCTCCTGCAAAATCACTGATAAGATTAAATTTTACATAACTCTTCCATACTGGAATAGGTGTGGAATGTAACACATTATCCAGCTCTTTAAAAAAGTCCGGCTGGCCTACAATAACTGAATCAATGCTATTAACCCCGGTGGCATTCAGATAAGATTTCCAGTCTATAGAAGAATTCATTTTACCCAAATCAGCAATTGCCATTTTATTATAATTGGCATATGGATCACGCAGGTCTTCCAGTTTACGGCTGGCCTTTGCCAGTTTAGTTTCCATGGCAAGAATGTCAGCAGCTTCTTTTGAAGCAACTGTTGCATCTTCTCCGGCCATTGTCAGCATGGTGGTGATATACTTCACATATTCATTCCGTATGTTTATTGTTGCTGAATCTGTTTTAAAATAATACTCTCGTTCAGGTAAACCAATACCACCCTGCCATAGTTTATAGGTCATCACTTCACTGTTCTTATCATCCTGTGTTACAAAATCTGAAAAGAGGGTGAATGATCCCATTTTTTTAAAATCAGTTACTGCTGCAACCAGGGAATTAATATCAGAAATGGCATTCACCTTATCAAGGTAAGGTTGTAAATATTTTAATCCGCTGTTTTCAATTCCTGCACTATCCATTCCACTACTCCAGAAATCTCCGATCTTCTGCTCTGAACTGCCTTCAGCGGCTTTTGTTTTTGCTGCATTTTCACTTATCTCCCTTAAGCGTTTCAGGTTCTCTTCAAAAACAAGATTTCCGATTCCCCATGATGATTGTTCGCCGGGGATAGGATTTTTCTTTATCCAACCGCCATTCGCATAATCAAAAAAATCAGCAGCCGGACTTACAGAAGTATCAAGATCTGTAAAAAGAATATCCGCTTTAGCGGATGCAGTTTCTTTTTTATTGTTACAGGAAAAAATGAATGCACTGATTGCAGATAAGACAACAAATCGTTTAAGCATAAAGTAATTTTAGATACTAAAAGTATGCAAACACATCGTTTCTGATATAAAATATTGATAAACGGAAATCCAATTCACCGGCACATAAAATATTGTTATTTCATTTCCCAAACCAAGGCGCTGGCTCCAAGAATAGCTGCATCAGATTCTCTGAGATGACTCAGTAAAATTTTTACTTTATTTTGAAACACTTTGATAAGATTTTCTTCCATGCTTTCACGGGTAGGTTTCAGTATAAGATCCCGGGACTTGGTAAGGCCTCCAAATAAAATTATGGCCTCGGGGCTTGTTGTCATTACCGCATTGGCCAAAGCAATTCCTAAAATTTTACCGGTATAATTAAATATTTCTATAGCAAGTTTATCTCCTTCAACAGCTGCTGCATAAACAGCTTTTGAATCAAGTT
>JAHEZE010000061.1 GCA_023251235.1 Sphingobacteriales bacterium
GTAACTTTCAGTAAACGGCTTGCCATGATCATCATTTATATAATCCTTGGATTGATTGTTGGTTTATTAATATCTGCGGCCCTTTTTCCTAAAAGTTATAATGTTGAAAAATCAATCATCATAAAAAAACCGGTGGCGGATGTAATGGATAAGGTGGGTAACCTGAATTTTTACAGTCAATGGAACCCCTGGCAGCAAAGCGATCCAACAACAAAAAGTACCATAACAGGAACGCCTCATTCACCGGGACACAAGTATGCCTGGGAGGGAAAAAAAACAGGAGTGGGCAGCTTAACTATTAATTCTCTTGATGAAAAACATATTCATTTTCTTCTTGAATTTTTTAAACCGTGGAAAAGCAAGGCTAAAGACAACTGGTTGTTTGAACCCTGGGGTGATGGCGGCGAAACAAAAGTAACCTGGCAGAATAGTGGTGATCTTCCTTTCCCGGTTGCCAGATTAATGGGACCTGTGATAAATAAAAATCTGAATCACCAGTTTGAGACGGGACTTGGTAATCTTAAAAAAATGTGTGAGCTATAATCGTGGATTGAAGGGTTTGAAAATGAATTTTAGAAATTAATGTCTGATTTAGATACCCAGTTCACTTTTCTTTCTTTAAGATAGTTCAACACGAAATCAAAACAGGGTTTGTATTTGCCAACCAGCTCTGGTGGAAAAACGCCTTTTGCATTAAATAGATTTTGGGCCATCAGGTTTACTGCGGCAGTACAGGTGTATCCCGTTGTGCGGGCCATTGATGATATCTTTGTTTCTTTATCATAATAATCCAGCAGGCTCCATTCAATTTTTTTATTTTCTCCGTGCAGAATCACTTTCATCACCGTCAGCTCTTCTTCTTCCAGACCAAGTTTCCATTCATTGAATAAAATCTGCGAAGTAATTTTTAGTGGTGAAACCTTCGCTCCATTTACATCAATCGTTTTTTCACTGAAGAATCCGCTTTCTTTCAATGAAATAATAATATCAACATGACCGGGGTAGCGCATTGTTTTTTCCTTTTGATTTTTTATATGAGGCATTGTGTACAGCAATGAACGCAGACCATCTGTATTGAATGCTTCCAAAGTACCTACTTCATCAAATTGAATCCATTCCACTTCGCTCAATGCAGGTTTGGTTACAATAAATCCGTTTTCCATCAACCGCGCAGGCCGGGTATATTCTTCAATCACATCAGCGGGTGAAAATGGTGCTTTATACTGAAATGGTTTTTTTCTCACTTTGGGCAATCCTCCTACGTAGATTTCAATTGCATCAATTTTCATTTCTTCATTGTACCGGCCAATAATAAAATTGCTCATGCCCGGAGCCACACCGCAATCTGTAATTACGGTTACTCCTTTTTCTTTTGCCAGTTTATCCAGTTGCAATACATCTTCAGGAAAAAATGAAATGTCAACAATATTTTTTCCGCAGTTTATTACAGCTCCCAACGTTTTATATCCCATAAAACCGGGAACGGCTGTTACCACAAAATCAAAAGAGGAAAGAAGTTCCGGGTATGATTCATAATTTTTTAAATCGGCTTTTAATGTTTCGATACGGGGATTTCTTTTATTCAGCCTGTCAAGGTTTATTTCACTTACATCAAAAGCCGAAACATGATGACGTGATGCTAAATCCAGTGCAATGGCATTGCCAACCATTCCAGCTCCGAGTACTGCGATTTTCATGTGGCAAAGATGCACAATTTCAGAGATGCTGAGGGTTCTTTACTGTTCTTTCGTTTTCTGTTTTGCCTGTATTTAATGTGGCGGCCGGCTCAAACAACATTACTTCCACTTCTTCTTTAGCATTGGGCCGGTGCTCCACGCCGTGGTGAACAATGATAAACTCCCCTTCACTAATCGTTACCGTTTTATCCAGAAACTCCATGTCAAAACTCCCTTTCACCACATAAAATAATTCATCTTCGTTCTCATGATTATGCCATATAAAAGGACCTTTAAATTTTACCAGTTTCACATATTGTCCATTCAATTCAGCAACTATTTTCGGGTTCCAGTGTTCAGAAAAAAGAGAGAATTTTTCGGCCAGGTTTATTTTTTCCATACAACAAAGTTAATAACCGGGATTACTGGGATATATTTATTTTTAAATGATGAAATTTATCCTGATTTTTTTCCTGGTTTATTTTTCTGCCTGTTCTGTCAGCAATAATCCCCTGCGCAAAGAGATTAAGTTACTGCAGAAGGGTATTATTAAAGATGATACCAGCTATGTGTATGCTTTGCCCTTTGAAAGTGATAAAGCTCATTTTCTGGTACAGGGATATTTTGGAAATTTTTCTCATAAAGAAAGAGCAGCACTGGATTTTAAAATGAAGAAGGGAACAAAAATTCTGGCTTCAAGAGAAGGTATCGTAACGAGAGTGAAAGAAGACAGCGATAAAGGTGGCTGGAATAGAAAATTCAGACAGTTTGGAAACAATATTGTTATTCAACATGGAGACAATACAAGAAGTGGATACTGGCACATACAAAAAGACGGTGCATTGGTAAATGTTGGAGATACGGTAAAGAAAGGTCAGGTGATCGCATTCAGCGGCAATACGGGTTACACCGCTTTTCCGCATCTGCATTTCATTACATGGAAATTTGATAACAAAGGGCAGTGGCAAATGATTCCTACACGGTTTGAAACTTCAAAAGGAATAAAATATTTAAGAAGCTGGAAGAAATATAGAACTGTCCGGTAATTTACTGTTTTTTCCCTTTAAAAGTATCCATGCTTTTATGAAAGCCAAACCATTTACCAACAATCAAATCAAACCATCGTTGTGGCAAAATTCCTTTTATAAAAGGAACAGCATAAACGATGCGTGGCATGCGTACAATAATCTTATTTTTCTTTACCCCATCAATTATTTTTCTTGCCGCATATTCCGGTTTCAGAATGGGTACTACCGGCGAATGCACTCCTGTAAACATTCCGGTATCAATATAAGATGGTGTTACAGTGGTAACATGCAAATCCTTTGAAATTGTTTCCAGCTCCATGCGTAAACTTTCACTCCATCCAACAACAGCGTGTTTACTGGCAACATATACCGTCATTTTCGGATTTGCCACAAGCCCGGCGGCTGATGCAATATTAATAATATGACCTTTTCTCTTTTCAATCATACCTGGAATAAATTCCAGCGCCACATGCATCAATGCGCTGGCATTAATATCCATAGTGAGATCAATATCATGATGTGTATGATAGATAAATTCTTTCCCAACAATAATCCCTGCATTATTAAATAAAAGATCTATGGCTCCGAATTTTTGCCTGATGTCTGTTGCGGCCATTATTATCTCCTCTACCCTGCTTACGTCTGTATGATAGGAATGTACTTCATATCCTTTTGAAATGAGCCCGGAAACAAATTCTTCTGTTTTTTTCCGGTCTATATCCCAGATAATTAAACGCCTTGCCCCTTCCTGTAAACATATCTCTCCCATAAGTCTTCCAATTCCGGAGGCGCCACCGGTTATCAATACTGTTGACCCTTTAAACTGGCTCATAAAAATATTTTCTGTGGCAATGTAAAAATCATTTAGCACTTTTGAACTGATATGGATAATTTATGGCAGCAATTTATGGATGGAATAAAAAGCACCGGCACGCTGGAATACATTGCCGTATTTACCGGTATTGCCAGTGTCTGGTTCAGCCGTCTAGAAAATATTCTTGTATACCCGGTTGGGCTGATCAATACAATTATTTATATCTGGCTTTCGATGAAAGGACAGCTGCTGGGAGAGGCCAGCGTTAATTTTTATTACACCATAATGAGTATTTATGGATGGATACTTTGGGCAAAAAGAGATCATCAGCATCACCCTGTTGTCCATGTCAGTTTTTCTGATAAACGTTGGTGGGGCTACCAGTTTGTCTTCTTTGCTGCATTTTATATTGTCATCTTTTTTTCATTGACTTATTTAAAAAAATCATTTGCTCCCGGTGCTATTCCCTGGGCGGATGGATTTGCTTCTGCCACCGCTTTTACAGGCATGTGGCTGATGACTAAGAAAAAAGTGGAGAGTTGGTACTGGTGGCTGGCTACTAATATTGCATCCATTCCTTTGTACTTTGTAAAACACTATGTGTTTACCAGTGTGTATTATCTGGTATTGCTGGTAATGGCAGTATTTGGATTAATAGAGTGGATGAAAAGAGCACAACTGGAAAATGATCAAAAAAATTATTAAATGAGCTACTGTAAATTCATCAATTCGCTGAAACCTGACGAACAAAATGTTCATCGTGAATATCATGACAAGGCTTATGGTTTTCCTATAAACGATGATAATGAATTATTTTGCCGTTTGATTTTAGAAATTAACCAGGCAGGATTAAGCTGGACAACCATCCTGAATAAGCAGGAAGGATTTAGAAAAGCCTATCACAATTTTGAAATAAAAAAAGTAGCTTCTTATAAGCAAAAAGATTTTAAACGGTTGATGAATGATGTTAGCATTATCCGAAATCGTCTAAAGATTAATGCCGCTATTGAAAATGCAAAAACGATTTTGCAAATACAGAAAGAATTCAACTCTTTTAAAAACTGGCTGGATCATAATCATCCCAAAACAAAAGAAGACTGGACAAAATTATTTAAGCAAACATTTCGTTTCACCGGAGGTGAAATAGTCAACGAGTTTTTAATGAGCACCGGTTATATACCCAATGCCCATGAAGAAAGCTGCCCAGTTTATAAAAAAGTGCTGAAAGCTAAACCTGCCTGGAATAAGCAAAAAAGAAAATGATAAAAGTCTGCAACTTGCGTTAATTTCGGTAATATAAAACCTTACATTATGAGTGTTAAATCAAAACATCTTGCTACTTTTCTACTGGGCGCCGCTGCCGGCATAGCTGCTACAAAATATTCAACCATGTCTCCGGAAGAAAAAGATAAAATGATCAGCAACCTGAAAGAGAAAGCAAAAAAAATGAAAGATGAAGCTGAAGTGGGTTTTGATAAGGCAAAAGAGTATTTTGAAGAATTGAAATCAAAAGGCGGAGATGCCCTGAAAGATCATTTCGGTGACATTAGCGGCACACTCCATCATATTTTTGGTGGCGGGAAAAAAGCAGATGAAGGAGAAAGTAAAACTACTTCTTAGCTATATTTCATATGCCGGCAGCCTGTTTTTCGTGGGGGAAATGTTTCACCGCCTTGTAAAAATTTAAACAGGAGCAGCCTCTCTATTCATTAATTTATACCATGTTTCATTCTGAATAGTATAATTTTTATTCTGCTCCATCATATTTTTCTTAGTAAATATTGATAGCCTGATTTAAGTTTAGATATTCGTATTACAGCACCAACTTATGTTCTGGATTATATGCGTGAGAATAAAATAAAAAAAATTGCCGTTATAGGACCCGAATGCACCGGTAAGAGTACTTTATGTTCCCAACTGGCAGTGCATTACAATACACAATGGTGCCCTGAGTTTGCAAGGGGCTATTTACAAAAGCAAGGAATGAAATATTCGTATGAAAATTTGTTGACAATTGCAAAGGGGCAAGTGGCAATGGAAGAAGAATTTATTCAAAGAATTTCAGACCCGCAACTCGCAGCTAATAACTCAAAGCTTCTCTTTATTGACACCGATATGTACGTCATGAAAGTATGGAGTGAATTTGTATTTGGTAAATGTCATCAATGGATACTGGAGCAGATTATAGAAAGAAAATATGATTTGTATTTATTGTGTAATACTGATTTGCCCTGGGTAAAAGATGAACTGAGAGAATACCCTGACTTAACAACAAGAGAAAAATTATTCCGGATATATAAGGACATCTTAATTAATCAAAATACTCCATGGGCGATGATCGGGGGAGATGCTGACTCCAGGTTAAATAATGCCATTAATGCTGTGGATACATTATTAAACAAATAATGAAATATTTTTTTCAAAAAAATCATCGTTTTCTATTTTACAGCGCCTGGCTGGTGCTTGCTTTCTCGCAGGCAGCTTCTACAGAGTTAATAGCCGATGAAGCCTATTACTGGGTGTACTCAAAATTTTTGGCCTGGGGTTATTTTGATCATCCGCCAATGATTGCCCTGCTGATTAAATGCGGATACTCTGTTTTTCACAATGAATTGGGCGTGCGATTACTTTGTGTTCTCTTAAGCACCGGAACAATCTATATTACGGAAAAACTTACTGAAAGAAAAAATCCCTTTTTGTTTTATACTATCGTTCTTAGCCTGGGAGTTTTACATATTGCAGGGTTTCTTGCCGTCCCCGATACTCCTTTATTATTTTTAACTGCTTTGTTCTTTTATTGTTACCGGTTATTTACAAAAAATATAAACTGGAAAAATGCATTCTTACTTGGTATTACAACAGTTTTGCTTTTTTATGCCAAGTATCACGGGGTGTTAATTGTATTTTTTACTTTATTATCAAACATTAAACTACTTGCCCGCAAACAAACCTGGCTGGCAGGAATTGTTGTACTCTTGCTTTTTGCGCCTCATCTGTTATGGCAATGGGAAAATAACTGGGTAAGCTTTCGCTATCATCTTTTTGAAAGCAATGTAAGTACCTATAAAATTTCTTACACTTCAGATTATTTTCTTCTTCAGTTATTAGTAGCAGGGCCTTTTGCCGGATTACTGTTGATTCCTGCCGGGATTATTTACAAAACTAAAAACGCAACGGAAAAAGCATTAAAGTTTACACTGGTTGGAATCTATATTTTTTTTCTTATAAGTTCTTTTCGTGGAAAAGTGGAAGGCAACTGGACATTGCCGGTTCTTATTCCGCTTATTGTATTAAGTCATCAGTATATCTTAGAAAGGGTTTCCTTGTTAAAAATTATCAGAATTATTTTTATAGTCTCTCTTCCATTGATTCTGGCAGGCCGTATTTATCTTGTTGCCGACATTGGCCCGGATAATTCTTTGAAAGGCAGGTTTCATCATCATAAAGAATGGGCTAAACTCATCGCTGATAAAACCGGTGATAAACCAGTTGTTTTTTACAGCTCTTATCAAAAGGCATCTTTGTTTTGGTTTTATAGTGGCAAACTCTCACACTCTCATAATGCATTTGAAGAAAGAAGAAACAATTACAACTTCTGGCCAACAGAAGATCGGTTGCTGGGCACACCGGTTTACATTGCAGACATACATAATGTTTCTTCTTTTAAAAATTTTATTAAATCTGTAAAAGGATTTTTGGAGATTAGCCTGGATACCTCCTATTCAGCGCTGGGAAAAATTAGAATTATTCCGGAAAAAATAAATTACTCAAATGGAAAATTGAATATCATCTTCAAAAGAGAAATGCCGGGATGGTATTTTTCATTTCTTATTTTAAACCCTGAATTGAAAACTGAATTATTGATTTGTGTTTTTTCCGGAAAAAACCTGGTAAAAGAAATTCATACCGGTATCAAAGCACAACAACTGACGGAAGTCAAAAAATATTATTTTTCTGCAACCCTTTCAGATCTTACAACTGGTAAATATGATATCCGGTTTGCAATTGCTTCAAAAGATTATCCGCCTACCCATAACAGTGAAAAAATTGAATTGATAATTCACTGATCATTTTTTAAGTTGCTTTTACTTTTTAGCAGTTCCTGAATATCCGGATCGCTTTCAAGATTATTCATTTGTTGCAATACCCAGGGATATTTATTTGCAACAAATCCTGACATAGGTTTTACAGTAAACCTTTTAGGATTTGGTAAACAGGCTGCAATAATAGCTGCCTCAGCTCTTGAAAGATTTTTTGCCGTCTTATTAAAGTAAGTCTCCGCCGCCGCTTCAATGCCATAGATTCCTTTTCCCATTTCAATTACATTCAGATATACTTCCAGTATCCTTTTCTTTCCCCAGATATGTTCAATCATAAATGTGAAATACACTTCCATTCCTTTTCTTATCCAGCTCCTGCCCTGCCATAAAAAAACATTTTTTGCCACTTGCTGGCTGATGGTGCTGGCGCCACGAATACGATTTGGTTTTCTTTTATTATACTCCATCGCTTTTTTAATACTTCTCCAATCAAAGCCACTGTGATCAGGAAATAACTGATCTTCAGAAGCAATAACCGCCAGCTTTGCATTAGATGAAATATTTACCCGGCTTACATAATCTCTTTTCAGCCCGTCGCCGGTAATAAAACTATTCAGCTGTGTTAAAGTAATCGGTGGGTCAACCCATTTCAACAATACGAGGTAAAAAAGATGAAAGAAAAAAAGAAAAAGAAAAATTCTTTTTGTCCATTTCCATATTTTTTGAAGAATGGGATTTGTCTTCATTTAATTGCAAAATAACAATTTCATGTATGCCAGCTTCAAATTAAAAATGATTCCCAAAAGTTCCCCCAACGAAAGGGTTGGATAAGGCCTATTTGATTTTATCACTGAAAAAAATAAGACCCCAAAGCAAAACGATTCCAAAGCCTAATAAGATAAGTCCATTTATACGGCTTAGTATTTGAATATTATGAGGCGTTAATTTTTTTCTGATCTTTTGTGCCAGCATCACTTTTGTAATATCCCCGGTCAGCACAACTGCAAGGCAGGTAACGAATGTAATAATTCTGTTTTCAACAGTTAAAGTAATAAGTGTGGTAGAAGTAGTGAGCCAGAAAAGAAATACAGCGGGGTTAAGTGTATTTATAAAATATCCTGAAATAAAAATTTTTAGAAAATCTCTTTTACGAAATTGCATCACCTGTACTCCGCTATCATCAATTTTTACTTTTTTGAAAAATAAAAAAAATATGCCCATGGCAACCAGCAAAAGACTGCCGGCTATTCCGATAAATTTTTTATGCTCAACCAGGTATCCGAATAACTGTGTAAATACATTACTGACTAAAACCAATGAAATGTCTGATGCCGAAACTCCGATTACAAATGCCAGTCCGCCAAAATGGCCATTGTTCAGACTTTGTTTGATAATGGAAAAAATAACCGGTCCTACCGAAATGCTCAGTAGTAAACCAAGAGTGAATCCTTTTAACAGGGCTTCTATCATTTTGCAGACTATTCTAAAAATAAAAAACCTCTTTGGAAAAAGAAAGAGGTTTTTTGAATATGCTTTTTTATTAAACAGTTCCGCTTTCCAGAAATTTATCCCAGTCTTCCAGCATTTTTCCTTTCATTACCCTGGGAAATTTATGCTGGCTTCCCAGTTTTCCTTTCAGTTCCATAAATTTCATGAATTTTTCTTCCGGCAATTTTTCCAGAAAAATTTCTTTTAAGGCGCTATCTCTTTCGGTAGCATAATCATCATTCAGTATTCGCAGGTTGTGATCAATTTTATTTTTCAGCAAATTGGTATCACAGTTATCATTGCAGACTATATACCATTTATGGGCAAAAAAAGTTCCGTATGGCATTCCTACCACTGTAAATTCGGGAATGCAGATATTTAATTCTTCGCTGACAAGTTCGATGGCCTTAGTCATATTCTCCACACTCAGGTGTTCGCCTGTAAGGCTAAGATAATGTTTCGTTCTGCCCGTAATCACAACTTCATTATGCTCCAGGTCCACAAATTTTATTGTGTCGCCAATTATGTATCGCCATGCGCCAGAGTTGGTGCTCATAAGTAAAGCGTATTCTTTTCCTTTTTCAACTTCATGAATCATTTTTGCGTCCGGCTTGGCAATCATGTTTCCATCATGATCAAAATTTTTATCATCAAAAGGAACAAACTCGAAAAAGATATTATTATCAAGAATGAGTTTCATGCCTTTTGCCTGTTCTCTGGTTTTATAGCCGATAAATCCTTCACTCGATAAATAGTTTTCAATATAGACAATGGGTTTACCCAATAATTTTTCAAATCCTTTCTTATACGGTTCAAAAGCCACTCCTCCATGAACAAAAAAGCCCAGGTTGGGCCATATTTCATGAATGTTTTTTATTTTATAATGTTCTATTACCATCTCCATACACATCTGGCACCATGCCGGTACTCCAACGATGTATCCGATATCCCATTCTTTTGCATGATCAACAATCTCGTTTAGTTTTTCATTCCAATCATTCATAGCCGCAATTCTCCCGCCGGGCTTATAAAATGTCTGGAACCAAAAGGGACGTTTTTTTGCCAATATGCCACTAAGATCGCCGGCATACCAACCCGCTTTCCCTTTTTTCAGATCAGTTGTTCCCCCCAACATCAGGAATCCTTTGGTCATAGCATTATAAGGCAGGCTCTCATAACTAAATAAGCTGATTAATTGTTTTACATAATTAATAGTATTGCTACGAAGCATTTCCCTTGTAACCGGAATATATTTACTGGTAGATTCAGAAGTGCCAGAGCTGAGGGCATAATATTTTATTTTACCTGGCCAGGCTACATCAGGTACTCCTTCCAGCGTTTTCTTCCACCATTCATTATAAATTTTATTATAGTCATGAACGGGAACTAATTCCTGAAATTTTTTTCCAACATGATTACTAAACAGTATATCGTCAAACCTGTATTGCTGACCAAAGGAGGTAAACCGTGCTTTACGAAGCAATTTCTTTAAAACCCTTATTTGCTGGCTTCGTGGATCGCTCTTGGGTAGTCTTAATGCTGAAGCTATTGCATTTGGTATTTTAATATCAATAATGTTTGCCATTAAATTTTTATCAGAACCGGGTATTAAAGTTACACAATGTTGATCTCAATGGAGCGAATATACAATGATGACCTCAATAATAATGCTTATTTACTTAGTCTGAATAAAATACCAACCCTGGCAATCATTTTTCTGAAACTGATTCCTGCCAACAGTATCTGAGTAAAAATTTTAGATTTTTTATCAGCATAATGTTTGTTTACAAAAATAGCCATAGCGCTATAAAATATATTTATATGATGGGCATCATAAGGAGTACTTTTCCCTTTTAAATGATTGATAGAAATTTCACCCAGGTAATAATTTTCAAATCCTGCTTGCCGGATCCGGTAGCTCATATCAATATCTTCACCATACATAAAGAAAGCTTCATCAAAATACCCGACTTGTTCCAGCACATCCCCGGGGATCATCATAAAGGCGCCAGAAAGAACATCGACCGGATTATTTTCATTTTTTTCCAAATGCCCCATATAATAACCTGCAAATAATTTTGATGCGGGAAAAATTGAAGCCAATCCAAAAAGTTTAAAAAACGATGCGGCAGGCGATGGAAATCCCCGTTTTGATTCTTTAAGAAAAACTCCTTTCTCATTTATCATTCTTACCCCAACTGCTCCTGCTGTTTTATGTGATTCAAAAAAATCAATACATTTTTTTAGGCAGTTCTCAACCAGAATTGTGTCGGGATTAAGAAATAAAACATATTTACCGGTTGAATTTTTTATTCCCTGGTTACAGGCCCTGGCAAAGCCGGTGTTCTCTTCATTAAAAATAAATTTCACTTCTTTGAAAACCGGAGGAAGATATTCCCTGCTGCCATCTGATGAATTGTTATCAATAACAATTATTTCAGCCGGTATTCCTGAAATTGATTTTTTTACAGAATGGAGACACAACTCCAGATGAAGTTTAACATTATAGTTGACTATGATTATTGAAAGTACCATTACGTTTTGGTTGACCATCTCAAAAATAATTGTTCCCTGATGGATAAAAGAAATTCTTATTCCCGGCCCAGGGCGGATAAGGGGTTTATTATCTTTGTCCATGCTTAAAAACATACTTATTGAAGCTGTTGAGGCGGGTGCTGAAGAATTAAAAAAATTTTTCAATGGAGACTTCAAAATTTCAAGTAAAGAAGGAGTGAACAATTTGGTAACTGAAGCGGATCATGCAGCAGAAAAAGCAATAATCGAAGTAATTCATAAGAATTATCCTGATCACCAGATATTAGCAGAAGAAAGGGGAGCAATTGTTCAGGAATCAAACTATAAATGGATCATTGACCCTATTGATGGCACGGTAAATTTTGCCCATGGCATTCCTTTGTGTTGCGTATCTATTGCTGTTGAAAAAGAAGGAGAAATAGTAATGGCCGCTACTTTTGCCCCGCTGCTCAATGAGTTTTATTTTGCCGAAAAGGGTATGGGTGCTTTTCTTAATAATAAAAAGATTTCGGTTAGTAATGAAACGGATATTTTAAAGGCATGTCTTGTTACCGGCTTTCCTTATACCTATATTAATTTGCCGAATGGGCCGCTTGAAATTTTTGGAAAACTTATTCGAAAAGGAGTGCCGGTAAGAAGATTGGGTTCCGCAGCTATTGATTTATGCTGGGTAGCTTGTGGTAGATTTGATGGATTTTATGAACACAGGCTGGAAGCATGGGACAGCGCAGCCGGTTTTCTTATTGTTGAAGAGGCGGGTGGAAGAGTGACAGACTTCGAAGGAAAAAAATTTTCACCCTACCAACACAGAATCATTGCCACTAATGGAAAGATTCATGAAGAACTAAAGGCTGTAATAAATAATGAAACCCAACTATGATTGAACAAACAGAAATATCATCCCTGGGAGAGTTTGGATTGATTGAGCACCTGACTCAAAATATAGAATTGCAAAACGCTTCTTCGGTATTAGGTGTGGGAGATGATGCTGCAGTCATTGATCATTTCGGTAAACAAACCGTCATCACAACAGACCTGTTAATTGAAGGAGTCCATTTTGATCTGATGTATACTCCCATGAAACATCTCGGCTACAAAAGTGTAGTGGTAAACCTTAGTGATATCTATGCAATGAATGCAACTCCTACGCAAATTGTAGTAAGCCTGGGTATCAGCAACCGCTTTAGCGTAGAAGTTTTGGATGAATTCTATGAAGGCATATATGCAGCCTGTGAAAAATATAATGTTGACCTGGTTGGTGGCGATACCGCAGCTTCACAAAAAGGATTCATCATATCTGTCACAGCTATTGGGGAAGTAACTCCGGATAAATTTGTTAAACGGAGCACGGCTCATCAGGGGGATTTAATATGTGTTAGCGGTGATTTAGGCGCTGCTTATCTGGGCTTGCTTTTTTTAGAACGAGAGAAAAAAATTTACCTGGAAAATCCTGCTATACAACCCGACCTGGAAGGTGAATCATATGTAGTAGGCCGGCTATTAAAACCAGAAGCGAAAAAAGAGATAATTGAGTTTTTTGAAACCCACCAGATCATGCCTACCGCTATGATGGATATCAGTGATGGGCTCAGTTCAGATATCCTGCATATCTGTAAACAAAGTAATCTGGGCTGTGTGTTATACGAAGAAAAAATTCCTGTTGCCGAAGAAACAAAGAAAGCTGCTTTTAAATTTGAGATTGACCCCACTGCCTGTGCCCTTAGCGGAGGCGAAGATTATGAATTGCTTTTTACCATTCAGCAAACGGACTATGAAAAACTGACAATAAATAAAGATATTAGCGTTATAGGGTATATGACGGAACCCGAAAAGGGTGCACAGATCGTCACTAAAGGAGAAAATAAATACCCGATAACGGCACAGGGATGGAATCATTTAAGAAAGAACCCGGGTTAATCAGGAATTCAGGAACTATGAAAATAAAAAGTTGTTTGGGGGTGAAATCAATGGCAAAATATGGGGCAATCCTTGTCATGTTTACCTTTACTCTTTCTGCATGCTCGGTTTCAAAATCATCTTTTTCTCCCTCAAAAAAATATTCACCGGAAGCTTTACAGAAGGATTATACAATTTTTCGTGGCGCCCTTGAAGAATCTCATCCGGGAATTTATTGGTACACGTCTAAAAAAGAAATGGAGAATTATTTTGCCTGGGGTGAAAGCCAGTTAAACGACTCAATGAACGAAGAGGGCTTTCGGAAAATTCTGAGTTTTGTGGTTTCAAAAATAAATTGCGGACATACGGTGGTAAGAAGTTCAAAAGCTTTTTCAAAATACCGGGATACAAGCAATTCAAAAGTTTTTCCATTAAGTTTAAAAATTTGGTCTGGCAGAATTCTTCCGGAGGATGATACCGTAGCCGTTGCCGCTAATCTTAACCGCAAAGACAGTATTCTGAAAAGAGGTGTTGTTGTAACCAAAATAAACAGCCGTCCTTTATCTACTATTATTGATACGCTTTGTCAATATATATCCAGTGACGGTTACAACTTAACTCATAAATATCAAAGCCTGAGTAACCGGGGCGGCTTTGGTTCCCTTTTTACTTCTATCTGGGGTCTCAAAGAAAATTATCATATCGATTACTTTGATGGCTCTGGTACAGAAAAATCGGCTGATATATGCGCCTATAACCCCCGAACAGATACAAATGACCGTGCTGCTATTGCCCGATTTATAAAAACTTCGCCATCGGAAAGAAAACTTCAAATGCGAAAAGCAACCAGGAGTTTGAAAATTGATTCTTTAAACAAGATTGCCTTTATGGACCTTGGGTCTTTTGGCCATGGCTTAAATCTGAAAAAATTCTTCAAATCTTCTTTTAAAACAATTCATCATTCGGAAGTTTCAGAATTGGTTTTGGATGTTCGGGGAAATGGTGGCGGCAGCGTAACCAACTCAACTATGCTGACAAAATTCATTATCAATAAAAATTTTAAAGTGGCTGATTCCTTATATACCAACAGCCGAAAAAGTCATTTTAAAAAATAT
Source organism: Sphingobacteriales bacterium (assembly GCA_023251235.1). Classification (GTDB taxonomy): domain Bacteria; phylum Bacteroidota; class Bacteroidia; order Chitinophagales; family Chitinophagaceae; genus VBAS01. The sequence goes on from JAHEZE010000061.1 coordinate 14,593, forward strand.
ATTGAAAATTATTTCTTCAACCGATTATTCATGGTAATTATGACTTCTAAGAAAAAGGATGGTAAATATCATTTTGGGTATTTTGAGCGGCACTATTTTAAGCCAAAAAAAAATAACCATTTTGATGGCAGGGTTTATATACTAACAGGAGGTAATTCTTTTTCTGCGACAACTCTTTTTGCACAGTCAGTAAGAAACCAGGGAAACGTAACAATAGTTGGAGAAGAAACCGGTGGCGGGGCTTATGGGAATACCGCCTGGTTGATTCCGGATGTCACGCTGCCGAATACCCGTGTAAAATTTCGCTTACCTCTTTTCCGTCTGGTGATAGATAAAAATATTCCAAAGAACGGCAAAGGCGTACAGCCCAAAGTTGAAGTGAGACCCACGGTAGATGCAATTCGCCATGGCGTTGATTATAAAATGGATAAAGTGATGGAATTAATCAAAGCACATCAATAACATTAAACTCCTTATCAAAAACAACAAAAGAAGCGTTGTGATTTCTTTCTATCAGCCCGGTTTCACTTTCTATTCCAAGGACCTTTGCAGGATACAATGAGGCCATTTTTAATGCTTCTTCTAACTCAATCCCTAAATGCTGTATGCAATTCTTTACTGCTTTCATCATTGTTAAGGAAGACCCCGAAAGAGTTCCATCAGGAATTACATAACGATCATTTTGAAAAACATGCTGGTAAGGTCCGGTTGTTGTTTCAGCAACGGCATCTGTAATCAGAAATAATCTTTCTCCCATAATTTTTTTACTGATACGGATAGCGGCAAAATCAACATGCACCCCATCTGCAACAATGCTGCTGCAGGTAGAAGGATGTTCATAAATAGCCCCTACCATGCCTGGCTCACGACTTTGAAATTGAGACATGGCATTGAATAAATGTGTAGCCACTTTTATTTTTTCAAATCCTTTCATGGCTTCCTTGTATGTGGCGTTGCTATGCCCCGCAGAAACTACAATTTTATTTTTCTGCAGATAATCAATAATTGATTCATCAACTCTTTCGGGTGCAAGGGTTATCATTTTAACCACTCCTCCCGCTTCTTCCACAATCTTTTCTACTTCTTCCATTGTCGGTTGACGAATATATTCTTTCAAGTGTGCCCCCCTTTTATCCGGATGAATCCAGGGTCCTTCCAGGTGCAGGCCAAACATACCCCCTCTTCCTTCTTTCAAATATTGCCTTGCAACAGAAATGCTTTTACTGAAAAGCTCGCTTGAATTGGTGGCAACAGTCAATAAAAATTTAGACGCTCCCCCAAGTCTGCAATAATTATTTGTTGCTTCAATTGCTTCAATAGTTGGGTTAGCAGAAAAAAGAAAGCCATTTCCACCGTAAATCTGTAAATCAATAAAAGCCGGTGCCACATTATTCCCTTTCAGATCCACTACGGAATAGCCGGAAGGAATATCATTGTCATAAACAAATCCTTCAATATTACCATCACTGACAAGAATAGCTGTGCCGGAAAGAATTTCTTTCCCCGTATAAATAGTCGTGTTGGTAAAAACTTGTTTCATTAAAGTTCAATTTTAAAATTATCGGCATCTTTCCAGAAGGGAAGTTTGGTTCTTATTTCTTCCAGTTTTTCTTTACTTAATGTAATGGTGAATATATCTTCTTCGTGAGCTTTGGTATATAAAACCTCGCCCATAGGGTCTACTGCCATACTTTCTCCACTATAATAAATTTCATTTCCGTCTTTCCCAACCCGGTTCAGCCCAATTACATAACATTGGTTCTCGATGGCCCTGGCTTGCAATAAAGTTTTCCATGCATGTATTCTTCTTTCCGGCCAGTTGGCGACATAGATCAATACATCATATTCTGCTACAGCCCCTATCCCTTTCTCCGTGAGGAGTGAGGGTGTTTGACGGCTCCATACCGGAAATCTCAGATCATAACAAACTAATAAATTGACCTTCCATCCTTTCACAGATGCAATCAGTCTTTGGGTTCCGGGGGTAAAAGTTTCATCTTCTCCTGCATATGCAAAAAGATGGCGTTTATCATAATATCCATATTGTCCATTGGGCAGCATCCAGATTAACCGGTTGAAATGCCTGCCGGCCGGCGAGGCGGGTATTCCTTTATCCTCAATAATAATGCTACCGGTTAAAATAATTTTTTTTTCTAAAGCAATTCGTTTCATCCATTTCACTGTTTCTCCATCCATTGTTTCGGCAATTTCTTCCGGGTTCATACTAAACCCTGTACTAAACATTTCAGGTAGCACTATAATTTCTGTTTTATTGGAAATACTTTTAATCTTTTCCTCAAACATGTTGAGGTTTGCAGCTACATCTTCCCAATGAAGCGTGGTTTGAATGCCGGTGATGGTGAGGATGGACATGCTGTAAAGTTATTCCGTAAATACATTATTGTTGTATAAAAATTAAAACCTCCACTCATCACTTTTGCTGCCCCATTTAAAGAGCTTTCCGTATTTTGGCGTCTATAAATTTTTCAACAATGCTATTCAGAAAAAATAAAAAAAAGATCGGCCTGCTGATCGTTGTACAGTTTATATTCATCATCATTTATGCACAACCGGGTGTACCATTTACCAAATGGACGGCAGAGGGCGGAGCTTATTACCAGGTGGAAAAAGACGAGATTGTTAAAATCGAACTGCCTTCGCAGAGTAAAACTGTTTTCATCAATAAACAACAATTAACGACCAAAGAAGGAAAAGTTATTGTACCACGAAGTTTTCAACTTTCGGTGGACGGCAAGCTGGCCCTTATTTATACCAATGCTCAAAAAGTATGGCGATATCCAACCCGTGGAGATTACTGGTTGCTTACGATGGCATCCGGACAATTGAAACAAATTGGAAAAGGAAGACCTGAATCTTCTTTACAATTCGCAAAGTTTTCTCCGGATGGGAATAAAGTTGCTTATGTAAGTGAACGCAATATATATGCGGAAGACCTTGCCACCGGCGTTATAAAAAAACTCACCAGTGATAATGGAACAAAAAAGTTAATCAATGGAACATTCGATTGGGTGTATGAAGAAGAATTTTATTGCCGGGATGGTTTTCGCTGGTCTCCGGATAGTAAAACGGTTGCTTACTGGCAGATCGACGCCAACCAGATCAGGGATTATTATATGCTGAATACTACGGACTCGGTTTACAGTAAAGTAATTCCCGTAGAATATCCTAAAGTTGGCGAGCCGCCTTCTCCGGCACGTATTGGTATAGTAAACATAGCCACTGCACAAACCAAATGGATGAATATTCCCGGTGAACCGGCACAGCATTATATTATCAGAATGGAATGGAGTGCTCCGAATGAAATTATTTTACAACAACTGAACCGAAAACAAAATGAAAGTAAGATAATGCTTTGCAATACTCTTTCAGGAATGGCTAAAACTATTTTATCAGAAACCGATGAAGCATGGGTGGCCACATTGAATGAATGGAGAAGTGAAGTTAAGGGCTGGGACTGGATTGCCGGAGGAAATGAGTTTGTCTGGTTTAGTGAGAAAGATGGTTGGCGCCATTTATATCGTATCAGTAAAGATGGAACAAAAGAAACCCTTTTAACAAAAGGAAATTATGATGTGATTGACCTGCTGAACATTGATGAAAAATCAGGGCTTTTATATTTTTATGCTTCACCCATAAATTCTACTCAACAGTTTTTGTATGCTGTAAAACTTGATGGGAATACTCCCGCCGAACGTATTAGTCCGCCGGGAGAAGAAGGAACCCATAATTATGAAATTTCACCCAACGGAAAATTTGCACGACATAGTTTTTCTAACTACTATACGGCTCCATTAAATGAATGGGTAACCCTGCCGGATCATAAACCCTTTAAACCGGAAGACAATATCACCAAAAAAATAAAACCAGAGAATAAAGAAAAAAGTAATATTTCATTTTTTAAAGTAACGACTGAAGAGGGTGTAATCATGGATGGCTGGGTAGTGAAACCGAAAAATTTTGACAGCACAAAAAAATATCCTGTTGTTTTTTATGTATACGGAGAGCCTGCTGCGACTACGGTCAATGATAGTTATGGAGTTGCCGGCAACTTTTTATATAGAGGTGATATGTCAGAAGAAGGATATATTCAGGTTTCGCTGGACAACCGCGGCACACCATCCCCAAAAGGAAGAGCATGGAGAAAATCCATTTATAAAAAAATCGGACAACTGAATATCCGCGACCAGGCCCTGGGAGCCAAAGAAGTTTTGAAATGGAAGTATATAGATACCAATCGGGTGGCGGTATGGGGCTGGAGTGGTGGTGGTTCCTCCACACTCAATCTGATGTTCCAGTATCCTGACGAATATCAAACCGGTATTTCCATTGCGCCGGTTACCAGTTCGTTGCTATATGATAATGTTTATACAGAACGTTACATGGGCCTTCCGGATGAAAATAAAGAGGATTATAAAAATGGAGCTGCATTATCCTATGCAAAAAATCTGAAAGGGAATCTTTTGTTTGTACATGGCACCGGTGACGACAATGTACATTATCAGAATACAGAAAAGTTGATAAATGAATTGGTGAAAAACGGAAAAATGTTCCAGATGATGAGTTATCCTAACCGCACACACAGCCTCAGCGAGGGGGAGGGAACTTTTCAACATCTTGCTGCATTATATACAAAATACCTGAAAGAAAACTGCCCTCCGGGCGGAAGGACTGATGAAGAGATAAAAGCAACAAAATCAAAAAAACCGTTTGTTCCCCTTCCTTAAAAAGGGAATATGTTTAATCTGAAAGGCGCTTCCTGGTGCCTTTTATTTTTTTATAAATTCTGTTAATACCTTCATGATGATTTCAGATTCATATCCTTTTTGTAAAAGAAAATTTCTCGTCTTCGTCATTTTTACAAACTGATTTATTCCTGTTCC
>JAHEZE010000010.1:0-12051 GCA_023251235.1 Sphingobacteriales bacterium
GGCCCAATGTGGGCAAGAGTACTTTATTTAATCGTTTGCTGGAACAACGTAAAGCAATTGTTGATGATATTAGTGGTGTAACAAGGGACCGGCAATATGGTATTTCTGACTGGAACGGGAAAAGTTTCAATGTCATTGATACAGGTGGTTTTGTTCCTGATAGTGATGACGTGTATGAGAGAGAAATCCGCAAACAGGTAGCAATTGCAATAGACGAAGCAAATGCCATTATATTTATGGTAGATGCAGCAACGGGCATTACACATCTTGATGATGCAATGGCTGATATGCTGAGAAAAAGTTCCAAACCTGTTTTTCTTGTTGTCAACAAAGTGGATAATAATGACAGGATGCTTGCCGCCTCTGAATTTTACAGTCTCGGATTCGATAAGATCTATTTTATTTCATCCGTAAGCGGAAGTGGTACCGGGGAATTACTGGATGCAGTTGCTGGTGTTATACCCGAAGAATTATCAGAAGACGTATTGGACGAGGCTTCATTACCAAAATTTGCAATCATCGGCCAGCCAAATGTTGGCAAGTCTTCTTTATTAAATGCATTAATAGGACAGGAGCGAACCATTGTAAGTGATATTGCCGGTACAACACGAGATACAATTCATACCCATTATAAACTTTTTCAAAAAGAATTTATCCTGATAGATACGGCAGGAATAAGGCGGAAAACAAAAGTTCATGAAGACCTGGAATTCTATTCGGTTATTCGTGCAATTAAAGCATTAGATGAAGCTGATGTTTGTTTGTTGCTGATTGACGCAATAAAAGGCATTTCAGCGCAGGATATTAATATTTTCAGCCTGGCAGCCAGGAAAGGAAAAGGGATAGTTGTGCTGATTAATAAATGGGACTTAATGGAAAAGCAAACAAATTCGGCCCGTGACTATGAGGAAGAGTTAAAAAAACGACTGGCTCCTTTCACTGATGTTCCGATACTTTTTATTTCAGCTAAAGAAAAAATCAGGATTTTCAAAGCTATTGAAATTGCTCTTGAAGTTTATGAAAGCAGGAAAAGAAAAATATCTACATCAGAATTAAATAAAGTAATCTTAAAAGCGGTAGAATCCTATCATCCGCCGGTAGTGAGAGGAAACTCAGTAAAAATTAAATTTATTACTCAATTACCCACAGCAGTTCCCTCTTTTGCCTTTTTCTGCAATTTTCCCGACGATATTAAGCTTCCTTACAGGAATTACCTTGAAAATCAACTTCGTCAGAACTTTAATTTCCGGGGTGTACCAATCCGAATTTTCTTCAGGAAAAAATAATCCTTATTGATTCATATCAATAGCCAGGATATTTATTAACATAGGATTTGTTTGATTTGGATAATTCACCGAACCTATTACCTTTGCGCCGGATTATTAAAACCTAAACAAAAAAAAAATTAAAAATGAAAAAATTATTCGCCGTAATGGCTATTGCTGGCTTAATGACAGCATGTAACAGTGGCTCTGAAAGCAAAGAAACTTCAGCTCCTGCTACTGACACGACAATGAAAGCTGCCCCTGCTGATACAACAGCGATGGCTCCAAAAGCTGATAGTACTGCAGCAGTGAAGTAATAGTGGTGGCAATAATATTATACTTCTTGCAAGAAGGTCCCTGCGATACATCGCGGGGATTTTTATTTTAATCTGATCCTGCTGATTGAATCGTAAAACTACCTTTTTTAAGAAATTATTCAGTTCAATATTATAATATACACAAATCAAGTTCTATTTTAGTCCTCTCCAGTTCCTGCTGATCAACCTTCCTTCTGTAATCCGGGAAAAATTGTACCCAAATTCCTCTAAAAGACTTCCTTTTAAATCCATCTGATTGAAAGACTCAATGAGAAAAAAATATTCGCTGTCAGAATATTTATTTATCAGAGTCAAATAAAATTATATGAAAATTCTTATTGCATTTCTACTCTTCAGTTCCTTTGTTGGAGCCCAGGAAAATATAACTAAAAAAACTAAGTGGAGAATCGATAAGAACAAAATAATTACCGGTAGCCTTGCTTTTGTTGCCGGTTCTTCAAAGGGCTTTAATGAAACCCTTCAGTTTAATTACAGAATTTTTGAAAAAACATTCCCCGGTGCCAATAGACAATGGTTTGATCCAAAAGTGAGCTGGAGGAATAAATATGAAGGAGGCAATCCCGATAATGGGTCAAAATTTTTCTTATCCACTTCAGTTTTAGTAATGGCAACCGATCAATATCATCTTAATAATTTTATACATAAAGCGGCCATTACTTCAGCTTTAGTGATAAAAATAGGAGAGGGGAAACAGCCCTTCAAATATTATCTTTTAGATTTTCTTTATTATACAGTATGTTACCAGGTAGGATTTGCTGCAACGTATTATCCTTTTACAAGCAGAAATTATAAATGAATTTTGATTTTTTTTGAAAGAATAAAGAGCTATAATTTAAATTTATCTGATAACTCTTTAACTTTTCTTCTGTATTGTTTCATTTCTTCAATCTGTAGTTTGATGAAACTGTTGTCAGACAGTTTGCCCATAACTTTTTCCATTTCACTACGGGTTTCAAATACCATTTTCCTGAACTCATTATGATGGTCCTTTGCTCTGGATTCATAAATTCCCTTCACCATCCACTCCCGGGTATTCAGAGATTGTTTCAGAAGTGCGGCAAATTTTTTTTTATTAAAATCATTGGGGTTAATTTTTATAATTTCCAGCAGAGAGGCAAATCCATGCTGGAATTTTTGTTCTTCATAAAGTTCTCCGTTCAATTTGTAAAAATTATGCATATCATTCCAGCTTTTTATTTTCCCGGAATGAATATTTCTGATCATAGTTTTTACAGATGATCCGGGGAAAAGCTGGCCTCCGGCATTTACCCATTCCGTTCTTCTTGCCCTAAGGGGTAATGTACTGTAAAGTTTTTCCCATGAATCAAATTTATTTTTCCAGGCATATTGCAATACCCGGTTTGTTCCATAATAAACCAGTAACTCTTTAAAAATAGTGTAAGCCTGTACCACTTTTACTAATTCAACTTTCCGGTTCGAATTTTCAAAACCATCTGCCAGTATTTCCAATTCATCGAGGATAGTATCTTTTGTTTCAAGGATTCTTTCACCCACTGATATCAGTTCCTGTTCATTCAATTTTTTCTTTGTCTTTAAAGCAAAAGCTTTACCGGTGAATTTTTTAAGCAGTTCGATTGCGGAAAATATTTCATTAACACTATCAGGGGCCAGAAAATCGTAATCAATGTGCTGTGTCTTGTCATTCCTGTTATCTCTGGACAGATATTTTCCTTCATTGCGGGCAAGCGCATACATATTGTACATAAACCAATAAGCCGGCATTACCACCAACTTATCATTGCTTACGTCATTACTTATTAAAGAAAAAGGAATAGGGATATTTAATTCGGCAGGATAATCTCCTTTAGCAATGATAGTGAATGTGGCAAATTTTGAATTGTATTTCAGACTGACACACAAACCTGGCCAGAAACCCCTCGAAGCAATAAGTTCTCCATCTGCACTGCGGCTATTGTGATTGGAGCCAATGGTAGCTCCGGCGGCTATATTACTTTGACCCAATATTAAAGCGGCACACAAAAAAGAATTATTGTGATGTTGCTCATGTGCAGGAAAAATAAGTGAATTCAATACTTCACAACAGGATATGGTGGAATTATTTCCAAGATAGGAATTAATCAATCTTGCTCCATATTTCAGTTGTGAATGGGAAGCAAGAATAAACCGGACTGCTTTTACGCCATAGAAAATCCGGCAACCGAAACCAATGATACCATTCACCAGTTCACAACCTTCACCGATTTGAGATATACCTTCCGGTCCTGAGTTGATTGTAAGATTCTTTAATTTATTGGCTCCTTTAATATAAGCCTCACTTCCTATCCAGCAATCTTTTATAATTTTACAATTTTTTATTACAGTATTATCTCCAATCTTTCCATAATACCCTCTTTTTTTATCAAAACTTTTTTCAGTAAATAGTTTAAATTTTTTCATCAATACTTCATCACCCCGGTAACGGCTCCAGAAAAAAGCATCACCTGGCAACATGCCGTTGAAGGGCATAATGCTTCTCCCTGCATTTTCGTTGCATACTTCCAGCCAGATGCGGATATTTTCCTTTTCACCTTCCCTGATGATCCCGTTGCCGAATTTTGAATGGTCAGTTGTGGTCAGTTCGTTTACATTCACAATGATCACTTCATTACCGGCAATGTAATGACTCATATAATTAACATTGTTCACTACCACATTATTCCCAAAATCACAGCTGATGATCGTACTGTTATATAAACCAACTTGCAGCCGCACATCATGATATTCAAGAAAAAACGGTTCCAGTTTGCCGATCCGGACCAGGCCATAAAAATTGCAATTCCTGACGAGTTCACAGTTGAAAGGATCGGTTACTAATACCCTGTTCCAATCATCCGAAGAATTATTATTTTTCTCAAGTAATTTTCTTTCTTTATTGGTAAGGCTTCGGTATAGGATGCCACTCCGGTTCTGAATATTTCTAAGATAATATTCATCTTTCCCTTTTGGAATAAATTCCCTGGAAACAAAATTGTAGCCGAGTGACTTTATTGGTCTTTTTTTTACTTCGCTCATGAATTGGAAAATTGATTATTCAACAGTTACTGATTTTGCAAGGTTTCTTGGTTTATCCACATCACAACCTTTCTTAACTCCAATAAAATAGGCAAGCAATTGCAAAGGGATTACACTCAGCATAGGCGCTACAATTTCATCAGCTGCCGGTACAATCATAACGTCATTTGAGAGGGAAATAGAATGTTCGTCTCCTTCAGTAATTACTGAAATTATTTTTCCCTTTCTTGCTTTTATTTCCTGCATATTACTCACCACTTTTTCATGGTAAGAATCTTTTGTAGCTACAAATACAACCGGTAAATATTCATCCACCAGAGCAATTGGCCCATGTTTCATTTCAGCAGCCGGATATCCTTCAGCATGTATATAAGAAATTTCTTTCAGCTTGAGTGCTCCTTCGAGAGCCACCGGGAAATTGTATCCACGGCCGAGATAAAGAAAATCTCTGGCATCTTTATATTTCTCAGCCAGTTCGGTAATATGTTCAGTTGATTTTAATACTTCTTTTACTTTCTCTGGAATATCATGTAGTTCTTTTAACAGGTGCATATATCTATCTTCATCAATGCTTTCTTTTTGTTTTGCAATTTTAAGTGCCACCATAGTCAATACAGCGAGTTGGGCTGTAAAAGCTTTGGTGCTTGCCACTCCAATTTCAGGTCCGGCATGAGTATATGCACCGGCATGAGACAGTCTTGCAATGGATGATCCTACTACATTGACAATACCGAAAATAAATGCTCCTTGCTGTTTGGATTTTTCGATGGCGACTAAAGTGTCTGCAGTTTCACCGCTTTGTGAAATGGCGATGATTACATCACCGGGATTAACAACAGGATTCCGATATCTGAACTCAGAGGCATATTCGACTTCTACCGGAATACGACAAAGCTCTTCAATTATATATTCGGCCAATAATCCTGCATGCCAGCTTGTACCACAGGCAATAATTATAATCCGTTTTGCATTGGAGAGTTTTTCAATGTTATTTTCTACGCCTGCCATAGTGATGGTTCCTTTTTCTGCATCCAGTCTTCCACGAAGACAATCGAATATGGTATCCGCTTGCTCATTAATTTCTTTCAACATGAAATGTTCATACCCTCCTTTTTCAATAGCCGCTAATTCTATGTCCAGTTTTTGAACAAAAGGAGTAATCTTCTCATTACCCAGGTTTTTCAGTATCAGTTCATCCGGTTTTACAATAGCCAATTCATAATCGTTTACATATACTACCTCTTTGGTATATTCCAGCATCGGTGAAGCATCAGAGCCAAGAAAATGTTCTCCTTTACCGATTCCAATCACTAATGGACTTCCTTTTCTTGCGGCGATGATAGTTCCCGGTTCAGCTTCATTAATAAGTAATATAACATAAGCACCCACCACACGTTTCAGCGCTACCCGTAGGGCTTCTTCCAGGTTACATTGATTGTTCTTTTTAATGTCTTCAATAAAATTTAGTAGTACTTCGGTATCTGTATCACTTGTAAAACTGTAACCTTTGGATATCAATTCTTGTTTCAGTTGTGTATAGTTTTCAATAATACCATTATGAATCATGGCGAGTTTACCACTTGAAGATGTATGGGGATGAGCATTGCGGTCACTGGGTTCGCCATGTGTAGCCCAACGGGTATGGCCTATTCCTGTATTGGCATGAAGATTTATTCCTACAAGACTATCTTCTAATTCTGCCACTTTACCTTTTTTCTTATAAACTTTAAGACCATGGTTAAGAAGTGCAACTCCCGTACTGTCATAGCCACGGTATTCCAGGCGTTTCAGGCCTTTGATGATTATAGGATAAGCTTCTTTCGGGCCGGTATAACCAACTATTCCGCACATAAAATTTGAGAATTATGGATTTAATTTATAATAGGGTAATTGAAAAATTAAGTATAAATGATTAATAGAATGCAGGGCGAAATTCATTAAAAATGTGCAGATAGCAAAACAAGTGAAATTATTAAAGCAATATACCTTTCAAAAATAAAAATGCAGTACCAAAATATATGATGAGTCCGGTTACATCTACCAGCGTCGCTACAAATGGTGCTGAAGAAACAGCAGGATCTGCACCAAGTCGTTTTAAAATAATTGGTAACATAGAACCACTCAATGTTCCCCATAGCACTACACCAATCAATGAAATGCCGACCACCAACCCGATTTCTATATAATGAGATCCATAGATTTCAGGAAAAACATGAGCCCATAATATCACCCGCAATAAACCGATAACACCTAAAGTAGATCCCAAAAGAAGACCTGATACAATTTCTCTTTTCATTACTTTCCACCAATCTTTCAGGGTTACATCACCCACGGCCATTGCCTGGATAATAAGGGTTGATGCCTGAGAACCACTATTGCCACCACTGGATATGATTAATGGAACAAAAAGCGCAAGCACTATTGCTTTTGCTATTTCATCCTGAAAATATCCCATAGCAGTTGCAGTCAGTAATTCTCCCAGAAATAATACAACCAGCCATACAATTCGTTTCCGGAAAAGTCTTAAAAGAGGTACTTCCAGGTAAGGTTGTTCCAATGCTTCTGTACCTCCAATTTTTTGCATGTCCTCACTATATTCTTCACTGGCTACCCATAAAATATCGTCTATCGTTACTATGCCTAACAATTTATTACTCTTGCTTACAACAGGCAGAGCCACCCGGTTATTCATTTTGAAAATTTCGCTGGCTTTTTCCTGGTCATCGTAGGCATTTAATGCAGCAAATCGGTTGTCCATTAAATCTTTTACAATCTTATCGGGGGCAGATAAAATAAACTCCCGAATGCGTATATCATCCAACAGTTCTCCTTTCTCATTAATTACATAAATGACATTGATAGTTTCACTGTCTTTCCCGTATTTTCTGATAGTTGTAAAAACTTCTTCAACAGTATTGTGCGGATATACATACACATAATCAGGGGTCATAAGCCGGCCAATACTGTCTTCAGGATAACCCAGCAGCGAAAGGGTAATCTTTCTCTCCTCTGGATTCAATAGTTTTATTAACTCTCTTACCACATTGCTGGACAGCTCTTCAAGAAAATCTGTTCGGTCGTCGGGAGAAAGTTCATTCAATAATTCAGCAGTTTTGAAAGGAGGCAATTCATGAATAATTTGTTTCTGAACAGAGAGATCAAGGATTTTGAAAACACTGGCTGCCCTGTGAATGCTCAAATGATTGATAATATAAGCTTCCTTGTCTGGAAACTCATTTAACAGTTCTGCCACATAACTTATGTTTTGGTGATCGAGAAACAGGCGGGTAGCTGTTTCGTTACCGGTCTCCAGCAGGTACTCAAAGTGTTGTTTAATATTTCCCGATAGAATTTCTGACATAACTATTATGGGTTTCAAAATTAAGTTGCTTCAGTGAAATTGAGTTTGATATTTTTGCCGGCAATGGTACATTCAGCATTATATATTGATAAGAGCAGAGATAAAGGTAAGGGTGTATTTATACAGGAAAATATTCCGGCAAAAACGCTTCTTGAAACTTCACCTGTAATTGTTATGAGCAAGGAAGAAAGAATATTGCTGGATCAAACTTTACTGCATGATTATATTTTTGAATGGGGAGCAAATAAAGATCTATGCTGTATGGCACTGGGTTATGTGGCTATGTATAATCATTCTTATACCTCCAACTGTGAATACGAAATGGATTTTGAAAAAGCAGTAATCCTTATAAAATCAATAAGATTTATCAATGCCGGAGAAGAACTATTTATTAATTATAATGGTAACTGGAATGATCCTTCAGCTGTATGGTTTCATAAAAAATAACCCCGTTTATCCGAAAGCCGGTTAATTATTTATTCTGCTGTAATTATAATACAATAATCTGACCTCTTATTTCACCGAACCAACGGTAAACCAAAGAAGCAGGTGGAGAGCCTGGAGTAATGGTTTTGGTATGAATAGTGAAATAGTAAGAATTATTCAATAGCTCTTCTTCTTTTATTTTAACGCCATCAACCAGAAGGCTACCGCTGTAACTTCCGGATTTAGCATATAAAGCTTTTGTTGAAGTACCCACAAACTCCTGTAAAACATTATGAGGTGTTGTAGAAGGTGACAGAAGACTGGCAGGAGCAGGATTAAATGTAAGATTTGGACTGTTGTACCCCGCAGGAGCAGGACCACATATTCTTACTGCAATAACACTATCAGTCAGGTTCGACCATTTAAGAGTATAATCCAATATTTTTGAATAAGGATTATAGCTAATATCTACTGTCCCGGATCCTCCTGTGGGTAAACTTGGAATACCTTGTGCTGCTGTTACAGGTAAACCGTTTTTGACATAAATCGTAAAGTCGTTTTTTAGGCAGCCTGCAAAAATTAATAAAACGAATAACACAGCAGTTAGTTTTAGTATTCTCATTTTATTTGGTATTTGATATAAAAGTAAGAAGTTTTTGGATTTAACCATGATGGAAGCAAAATTTTAATCCTACAACTCCTATTTTGTGGGAAAGCTGTTTATTTCAGCCGACTTTTAATTTCCTGCAGTTTCAATAATGCCTCTACAGGAGTAAGCCTGTTAATATCAATATCCTTCAGGAGCTGTCTTATTTCTTCAAAAGTTTCACTGTGAGCATCAAATATAGAAAGCTGAACCTCGGGAGAAATAATTTTTTTTACAGAATCACCGATTTCCTCATCCACATGTTTGCTTTCAAGATGTTTCAAAATTTCATTTGCTCTATCAATGAGTTCAGGAGGCATACCAGCCATTTTTGCCACATGAATACCAAAACTATGTGTACTGCCGCCCCTTGCCAGTTTCCTTAAGAATATGATTTTATTTCCAACCTCTTTATTGGTAATATGATAGTTTTTAACTCTTGTAAATTTTTCTTCCAGTTCATTTAGTTCATGATAATGAGTGGCAAACAAAGTTTTAGGCTGATGAACGGAATGATGAAGAAATTCGGCAATACTCCATGCAATGGAGATACCGTCGTAAGTGGATGTTCCCCTTCCTATTTCATCTAATAAAATCAGGCTTTTCTGAGTAATATTATTAATGATGCTTGCCGTTTCATTCATTTCAACCATAAAAGTGGATTCCCCACCACTGAGATTATCGGAAGCGCCTACACGGGTAAAGATTTTATCTGTTATAGAAATTTTTGCGTAGGAAGCCGGAACAAAACTTCCCATATGTGCCATAAGGGTAATCAGGGCTGTTTGTCTCAGCAGGGCGGACTTCCCGCTCATATTGGGCCCGGTAAGTATGATGATCTGCTGATCGTCACTATTTAATTCAAGATCATTGCTGATATAGTTTTCACCAATTGGAAGATTTCTTTCAATGACAGGGTGACGACCTTCTTTTATTATTAGTTCATTTCCATCATGCAATTCGGGTTTCTTATACTGGTATTGAAGAGCATTGTAAGCAAAACAACTGATGCAGTCAAGAATCGCTACAATGTTTCCATTGATTTGAATGGGAGCAAGGTAATCATGCAATTCGTTCAGTAATGAATCGTATATCTGCAGTTCCAATTGAAATATTTTTTCTTCGGCACCTGTAATTTTTTCTTCATAATCCTTCAATTCAGGAGTAATATATCTTTCTGCAGTGGTAAGTGTTTGCTTTCGTATCCATTCAGCCGGCACTTTATTCTTATGAGCATGGGTTACTTCCAGATAATAGCCAAATACATTATTGAATCCGATTTTCAATGAACTGATTCCTGTTCTTTCTGCTTCCTTATTCTGTAACTCTGTAAGATAACTTTTGCCACTATGTGCAATATTTCTTAATTCATCCAATTCATGATTAACCCTGCTGTTTATCATGCCTCCTTTTACTGTAAGAGCAGGAGGATTGTCAATGATTTCCTGAAATATTTTAGCTACTATATAAGAACATGGATTCAATGCATCACTCATTCTTTTCAGATATTCATTATCTGCATCAGTACAGAAATTTTTTATTTCCTGTACCTGTTTTAATCCTCTGCCTAACTGAAGAAGTTCCCGGGGGTTGATTTTTTTCAACGAAATCTTTGAAACCAGTCTTTCTATATCACCACATAATTTTATGGCATGTAAAATTTTATTTCTCAGGTCTGTATTAAGAATAAAAAATTCTACCAGTTGCAGCCTTTCGTTTATTTTGTTAATCTCTTTTAATGGAAATACAATCCAGCGTTTTAGTAATCTTGCTCCCATTGGCGAAACGGTGTTATCCAGAACACCGAGCAATGTGTGATTTCCTTCCGAATTCCCAATTACTAATTCCAAATTCCTGATCGTGAACCGATCCATCCACAAGAAATCATCACGGTCAATTCGCTGGATATGGGTGATATGCTGAAGATAGCTGTGTTCGGTATCTTTTAAATAATGCAGGATGGCCCCGGCAGCTACGAGACCATTTTTCATTTCTTCCACTCCAAAGCCCTTTAAAGAAAAGGTTTGAAATTGCTTTAGTAAAATATCTTCCGCATAGGAGTAATCAAAGATCCATTCATCTAATGTGTAACAATATATTTTTGGCCCGAAATATTCTTTAAAATTCTTTTGCTTGTGTCTTTGAAAAATAACTTCAGCCGGTTTGAAACTCTGCAGTAGTTTATCTGCATATTCACGATCCCCTTCTGCAATAAAAAATTCGCCGGTGGAAATATCTAAAAAGGCCAGGCCGAACTCGTTATCATCTGCAAAATACATCCCGGCCAGAAAATTATTAGAATGATGTTCCAGTAGTTTATCATTTACAGCAGTACCGGGAGTTACCATTTCAGTTACTCCTCTTTTTACAATTCCTTTTGCCAGTTTTGGATCTTCCAGCTGATCGCAAATTGCTACCCGATAACCCGCCTTTACCAATTTATGTAAATAAGTATCCAGGGCATGATGAGGAAAACCGGCCAGATCTGAAGAAGCGACTACATTATTATTTCTTTTGGTTAATGTAATTCCCAGCACCTGTGAAGCAATGATTGCATCCGGGCCAAATGTTTCATAAAAATCACCCACCCTGAAAAGCAGGATTGCATCTGGGTATTTTTGTTTAATGGCCCTGTGCTGTACCATCAATGGAGTGTCTTCTGTTTTTATCTTCGCCATGGGCAACAAATATAAAGTCTTTGTCAGCTTTACTGAAAGCTTTCTAAACATTGTGAATTACTTTTGCGCCATGCGAAAACTGAGCATGGAAGAATTGGAACGCAAATCCGTAGAAGAATTCAAAAAATCAGAAAAATTTCCCATTATTGCAGTACTGGAAAATATCCGCAGCGCTTATAATGTGGGCAGTGTGTTCCGGACGGCGGATGCTTTTCTGATTGAGGCTATTTACATAATCGGGTATTCTGCAAAACCTCCGCATAAAGAAATAAAAAAAACGGCATTAGGCGCAGAAGAAACGGTT
>JAHEZE010000010.1:12151-27665 GCA_023251235.1 Sphingobacteriales bacterium
TAAAGTAAAAAGTTATTTAAGTCTTATAAAATTTTCTCATACCATTTTTGCAATGCCCTTTGCTTTGATTGGATTTGTATTGGGAACAAGCAGTCTTGAAAGAATCCCTTTGGTAAAGATTATGTCTTCAATGATCCAGACACCCTGGCATAAGACTAAAGTTTTTTTATTTCATGATTACTATATCTTAATTCTCGTTCTTCTCTGCATGGTCTTTGCCCGCAGCGCAGCCATGGCATTCAACCGTTATCTCGACAGAAGCTTTGATGCTAAAAATCCAAGAACCGCCATCAGGGAGATCCCATCGGGATTAATAGAAGCAAACAATGCGTTGCTATTTACTATTATTAGCAGTTTATTGTTTGTAGTATGTTGTTTTTTTATCAACAGGCTTTGTTTCTATTTGTCGCCTGTTGCTTTGCTGGTTGTTTTAGGTTATAGTTATACAAAAAGATTTACCCCGTTTTGCCATCTGATCCTTGGTTTGGGATTAAGTCTTGCACCAATAGGGGCCTACCTTGCAGTCACGGGGCACTTCTCACTATTACCTGTTATCTTTTCCTTTACTGTTCTTTTCTGGGTCAGTGGATTTGATATTATTTATGCTTTGCAGGATGAAGAGTTTGATAAAGAAAACAAATTATACTCGATTCCTGCCGTTTTGGGAAAAGCTCATGCTTTAGCTATTTCCAGGATTTTACATTTGTTGAGTGCAGGAGCTGTTGTGTTTGCTGGTTGGTTGGGTGAATTTGGATGGTTGTATTGGATCGGTGCTGCAGTTTTTATCGGGATGTTAGTTTATCAGCAATCCATTGTTAAACCTGGCAACCTCAGAAGAGTAAATATTGCTTTTATGACAGTAAATGGAATTGCTTCAATTGTGTTTGCGATATTTGTTATTGCAGATCTGTTGTTATATTATTAACCCCCTCCTGCCGGACAGGCAGGATTTTAATTATAATTCTGAATTGGCACGAATACTCTCCATTGATTATGGTCTTAAACGGACAGGCCTTGCAGTTACCGACCCATTAAAGATCATTGCCACAGGCCTGACAACGGTGAATTCAAAGCAATTGATTCCCTTTCTTAAAAATTATTTTTCAAAAGAAGAAGTGGAATTAATTATAATCGGAGAACCCAGGAATTGGGATGATTCCGATACACATGCAACACCTTTAGTAGTAAAATGTATTAAGAATCTTCATAAAAATTTTCCTGCTATTCCTGTGAAAAAAGTTGATGAGCGTTATACTTCCAAAATGGCAAAAGACGCCATGATTGAAATGGGGTTGAAAAAAAAGCAACGCAGAGATAAAAAGTTGGTAGATGTAATTGCCGCCACCATTTTACTGCAGGAATACATGGGTAGAAATTTGGATGGTTAAATTGTTGAATTGCCGGTAAATTTGCAGACTAAATCTGATCCCGATAGTTATCGGGACGTAAATCTGAAACCTGAAATTGAATGATTCTTCCGATAGTAGCATATGGTCACTCTGCATTGCGGAAAGTATGTGATGATATTACTCCTGATTATCCGGGAGTTTCCAAATTAATAGAAGACATGTGGGAAACCATGTATGACAGCAATGGTGTAGGATTAGCAGCTCCTCAGGTAAATAAACTTATAAGATTGTTTGTAGTGGATTCAGCCCAGGTTTTTGAACACCTTAAGGAGGATGGAGAAGAGCCTGCTTATCCTGATGCACCCGGTGTAAAGCAGGTATTTATAAATGCTCATATTATTGAACTGGATGGGGAAAACTGGACATACAATGAAGGTTGTCTTAGTATCCCGAAAGTCAGGGAGGATATCACCCGTCAATCGGCGGTGACAATAGAATACATGGATGAAAAATTTCAACAATGCATGAGGTCTTTTTATGGCATATCCGCAAGGATTATATTGCATGAGTACGATCATATTGAAGGAAAATTATTTATTGATCATATTACGCCTTTGAAGCGAAAGCTATTAAAGGGCAAACTGAATGATATATCAAAAGGGAATATTGAAGTGGACTATAAGATGACATTTCCTGATAAAAAATAAATTTAATTTTAAACAGAACTTTTATCTCTTTTGTATATAACTTCTCCATTTCTCAATTACTTGCAGCATATCTTCTGGCAGCTCTGTTTCAAAATTCATTTCCTTTTTACTTCCCGGGTGAATGAAGCCAAGTGTTTTTGCATGCAATGCCTGCCTTTTACAAATAACAAAACAGTTGTCAACAAACTGACGGTATTTGGTAAAAACAGTCCCCTTAACAATTTTATTGCCTCCATAAAAATCATCATTAAAAAGTGGGTGACCGATATATTTCATGTGTACTCTTATCTGGTGTGTGCGGCCGGTTTCCAGTACACATTCTATCAGTGTCACATAATTAAATCTTTCAATCACTTTATAATGAGTAATGGCTTCCTTACCATGATCACCCTCGGGGTAGGCTTCAAATAATTTTCTATGACGAAGGTTTCGGCCTATATGAGCCTGAATGGTTCCTTTATCTCTTTTTACATCTCCCCATACCAGGGCAATGTATTTCCTGTTGACAGTATGATCAAAAAACTGCCGGGCCAGATGGCTCATGGCGACATCATTTTTTGCTAACACCAATAAACCACTTGTATTTTTATCAATTCTGTGTACCAGTCCAAATCTCGGAAGTTTTTTTTCACTGATTTCAGGGTCTTTTTTTTGCAGGTACCAGGCCACACCATTCAGTAAAGTGCCTGTATAGTTTCCGCTTCCCGGATGTACTACTATGCCAGCCGGCTTATTGATGACCAGTATATCTTCATCTTCATAAACGATATTCAGATCCATCTTTTCCGGCACTACTTCAGTATCCTCAGGACTCAGATCACTAAATACAATTAATTCGTCAAGGGGTTTTATTTTATAATTTTGTTTAACAATATTTCTGTTCACCGTGACTAACCCTGCATTAATTGCCTGTTGAATTTTGTTTCTTGTGACTCCCTGAATCCGGGTCATTAAAAACTTGTCAATTCTTAATGGTTCCTGTCCTTTATCTGTTTTGATCACAAACCGTTCATAGAGATCATCATTACTATTTAATTGCTCTTCAATATTTTTTTCTTTGATCATTTTCCCGGTTTGCTGGCAAAGGTAACAGATGTTGCTACTCATCGTTAACTTTGCGGACTCTGAATGAATAAGCAACAAATCATATTCCACGATCTGGGCAAAATGGATTATAAAACTGCCTGGGATTATCAGGAAAAACTATTGCAGGAGAATGTTCGAAGAAAGTATTTAGTCAATAGCCATGCGCCGGAAATAATAACTGAACTGCTTTCCATTCCTGACGTTGAACTTTCTACCCAACACTATCTTCTCTTTGTTGAGCATCCGCCTGTTTATACGCTTGGTAAAAGCGGGAATATTGACAATGTATTATTGAGTGAAAATGAAATGGAAGAAAGAGGTATTCAGTTTTTCAAAACCAACAGGGGAGGTGACATTACTTTTCATGGAGATCAGCAAATAGTAGGCTATCCTATTTTGGATCTGGAAAGATTTTATACAGATATTGGAAAATACCTCCGAAACCTGGAGCAGGTAATCATTCAAATGCTGGCAGAATATGGAATTCAGGGAGCCCGTTCGTCAGGGGAAACAGGAGTTTGGATAGAACCCAATATAGCCGGAAGAGAAAGAAAAATTTGTGCTATAGGTGTACGTACCAGCCG
Source organism: Sphingobacteriales bacterium (assembly GCA_023251235.1). Classification (GTDB taxonomy): domain Bacteria; phylum Bacteroidota; class Bacteroidia; order Chitinophagales; family Chitinophagaceae; genus VBAS01. Next base: position 15,878 of record JAHEZE010000010.1, read on the forward strand.
GTGGATTACCATGCATGGCTTTGCCCTTAATGTGAATACTGACCTTTCTTATTTTAATAATATTATTCCCTGTGGTATTCAAAACAAGCAGGTGACTTCGATGGAAAAAGAAATTGGACGCAAGATTAATTTTGAAGAGGCTAAAGAGAAAGTGAAGCGGAATTTTGAAAAGGTTTTTGGAGTAGAGTTGGTGGGCAGTCAGCAGTGAATAGTAAGTGTTGTTTATTCACTATCAAAACTCCTTTGGTATAAAAAAACGATTCTTTTCCACCAATTTTCCATTGTCATATAATTCAGATTTGAACCAGCCGGAGTGATAAAAATTGGATTTATCCATCAATAAAGAAGCATCCTTTATTTCTTTTATTTCAAAAAGAAAAGTATCATCATCTTCAAAAAACTTTATAGTATATTTTTTTTGATTGAAATCACTCAGCATAATCTTTACCAATCCCTCACTATTGGTGATTATATGATAGACCGGCACCACCAGGTCAGGCTTGTTGTTTCTTTTTAATATTGAGCCAATCTTTTTTGATATTGAATCCGGAAGCAAATCAAGCTTACTGTTGCTGTATCTTTTTAAAATGTAGATTTCTTCAGATGTTAAAGCACTGTCTGGCAGATTCTCTTTGATTATCCTGTTCACTACTTTTATATAAGTACTGTCTGAAATAGCTTTCCGGTTCATTGTATCGGATTTTAATGATGCGAGTATACTGTCAGAAAAAGCTTTTTTGGATTTTGTGAAAATAAAATTACTTCCATCTACCAATATATATAACCTGTAATACATCCTTTCATTAGATTCTTTCGAATCCATAAACCCGTTTTGCCTGTTCATAGGATCTGGAACTGTAACAATACTTTTAAAATTATTAAGACTGTCCGCAGATCGTTGAATAGAGATTTGTTTTACTTGCACATACTTATTATACCAACTGATGACAATACGATTGTTGCCTTTATTTACAACCGAAAAAGAAGGTAGAGTATCCTGCGAAAAGGATAAAAGTGAACTGCAGATAAAAAGGGGCAGGATAATTTTTCTCATGGATATAGAACGTATGATCAGGGTAAATTCTTTTTTAAAAACAGAGACAAAGATAAGCAGCCGGAGGGTAAATACTAAAAGATTAATGTTCCCTGCGGCAGGGAAATATTACCCTGTAATCCTCCGCTGTGGATAATAAGAATTTTGCTTTCTTTCGGAAAGAAGTCTTTTTTTAAAAGGTCAAATAATGCGAAGGAAAGTTTACCGGTATAGACAAAATCGGTAGGGATATTTGTTTGCCGGTAAAAATTATTCATAAATTGTATCAGCTCGGGAGTAGATTTTGCATAACCGCCAAAATGGTAGTTATTAAATATTTTGCCTGAATCTTTCATTTTCCTTTCATTCATTCCTTTAATTACCGAGATTCCAATTATTTGCTGATTTGTTCTGGAAGCAGATAAAATTCCATTGAACATGGTAGAAGTACCAATGGCACATAAAATATGAGTGTATTTATTCTTATTGAAGAGTTGTAATATTTCACCCGCACCTTTTTCCCCTTCAGCTCCTGCACCACCTTCTTGTATTATATAATAGTTGGGATATTTTTTAATGATTTCCTCAAAAAATTCCTTTTCACTTTTCCTTTTATATGTTTCTCTTGGAATAAACCTGAGTTGCATTCCATAAAGTTCTGCCTGTTGTAAAGTGTAAGAAAGTTGTGAGGGTTTTTCTCCACGGATGATACCTGCAGATTTTATTCCCTTAAGTTGGCAGGCACATGCTGTTGCAAGAATATGGTTTGACCATGCTCCACCAAATGTCAGGATTCCATGATAATCCTTATCAGAAAAATTTTGCAGATGATATTTCAGTTTGAACCATTTATTGCCTGAAATGACAGGATGAATTTTATCTAAACGCAACATCTCCACAGATATTCCTTTTTGTTGTAAAAAGGGAAGTTGGATACTATCAGTAGTTATTTTTAAGAAGTCTGGTAATTGCATCCGGTGAAAAATAGAACATAAATAAGCTACTAATTTATTTATTTTCGCAACGCAATTTGAAAATGAATACATGAAACCGACTTTAGTAATTCTGGCAGCCGGGATGGCCTCACGATATGGAAGCATGAAACAAGTGGAAGGGTTTGGCCCCTCGGGAGAAACTATTATGGATTATTCCATCTATGATGCCATCAGGGCAGGTTTTGGAAAAGTTGTTTTTATTATCCGAAAGGAATTTCTCGAAAATTTCAGAGATTCACTTGGAAAAAAGATTGAACAAAGAATTGAGGTTGAATATATTTACCAGGAAATGAATTCCTTTGCCAATGGACTTATTGTGCCTGCTGAAAGAACAAAACCCTGGGGTACAGCACATGCAGTACTATGTGCAAAAGGTACAGTGAAGGAACCTTTTGCTGTTATCAATGCGGACGATTTTTATGGCAGAGATGGCTATGAAAAAGCTTTTAATTTTCTGGTGAAGGATTGCAATGAGAAAGTGTATTCCATAATAGGATATGAATTACTGAAAACACTTTCAAAGCATGGCACTGTAAACCGGGGAGTATGTGAAGTGGACAAGTCAGGCAATCTTAAATCAGTAGTGGAAAGACTAAATGTTTCATTACAGGGGGATAAAATATTTTGCAGCGACGAACATTTTCCCCGTCAGCTTCCTCTGGATACATATGTCTCCATGAACTTCTGGTGTTTTTCAACATCCGTTTTTGATTATATCGAAAAATTATTTAAAGATTTTTTACAGCAAAATATTAATAAGCCCAAAGCAGAATTTTTTATTCCAATTGTAGCGGACCGTTTTATTAAAGAGAAAGCAGGAATAATTAAAGTAATTCATACATCTGCCAAATGGTTTGGAGTTACCTATAAAGATGACGCACCATTTGTTCAGGAGAGTCTCATGAAACTTATTGAAGAAGGGGAATATCCGGAAAATCTTTGGCTAAAATAAAAAAGCTGCCAAAGGCAGCTTTTCCAATAAGGAGATTTTTTATCTGTTCACTTTAACCATGTATACATAATTTTCAATCTTTTTTACCTGTTGTACCCTTTCATTATTTTTAATGACTGAAACTGCCGGCAATTTAATCTTCATAAACGCCGTATCTTTTTTCTTGAGCTCATCCACTGCCGCAAAAATATATTTTGAATGAATGGCAAAAGCAAAACCTTCTGCATCCGGCTGGCGACCATTCAGTACACCAATTACTTCACCATTCTTATTAAGAATAGGACTTCCGCTGTTTCCACTATTAGCAGTTACTTCTATCTGGCAGCTCAATGTATCTCCCTTGAAACCCGTTTTGGCACTTAAATACCCCTGACCATATACAATTTCATTACGGGGGTAACCTAATGTAAAAATGGGCTCTGCCAAATCAACCGAGGACTTGCTTATTGCATAAGGAATGGGAGCAAGAGGTTTAAAATTTTCATCATCTATTTTTAATATAGCTATATCCCGGGTGTTGTCCTGGTAAATTACTGTTGCATTAAACTCTTCGCCTTTAGTATTTTCAACTGCAATATTTTTTGCGCCTTCCACTACGTGTGTATTTGTAACGAGATATCCTTTCGTATCTATCATGAAACTGGTACCTCCTGTTTTATAATTAACAACGGCAACAGTTACTTTATTCTTTACTTTATTTATTTCCTGGCTTAACTGATTTGTCTTCTTTTCCTGGTCTTTCAATTTTCTGTCTAATAATTTTATTTCTTCTGTGGGAGCTTTAGAAGATAAAGTCCAGACAAGTGCACTGATTGTAAGAGTGGTGATGCCTGCAATAGAAGCGGCAATGGCGGCAACACGTTTATATCGTTTCCACAGGTATAAAATTTTTGATTTGCCTTCCAGTTTATCAGAATTGATGAACTTTTTTTCCGTAAGGCCTGAATGAATTTCATTTAAAGTAGTCTTATAATTTTTAAGCTCACCCATCTCATTCATTTTTTGAAGAAATAGAGTATGCTCCACCACCATTTGATCTATTTCAGGATTACTCTTGCGCAATTCTTCAAAATAAATTTTTTCATCCGGATTTAATTCATTGCGGACGTATCGTTCAACAGCTTCGAGAATCTGAATGTCTTCCATCACTTACCATTTTTATATTGGGAAAAAAATATTTTTTTCAATCTCATCAGGCATTTATATTTCTGGTTCTTGGCGTTATCGGCATTGGTATACCCAAACTCGGTGGCAATATCCTGCATATTTTTTTTTTGAATATAAAAAGCTTCGATAAGACTTTTACAAGGTTCACCAAGATTTACAATCGCTTTTTCCATTATGACAAACTCTTCATCTCTTTTTTCGTGTTCCTCCACATCTTCTTCCACAGAGACCAGCTCCGAAAAATTTTCCATCTCGGTCGAATAGCGGTTAAGCTGTTTTAGGCGTTTAAGCCATAATCGTCGACTTACGGAATAAACATAGGTTTTAATTTGACAATTCAGTTCAAATGTCCCCGACCTGGCTTTTTCAAAGAGTACGATCATCGCCTCCTGAAATACATCTTTAGCTTCATGTATAGTCCCGTTATTATTGATAATCAGGCTTTGAACCATATTAAAGTTCTCTTTATAAATGGTTTCAATTGCAGTTTTATCACCATTTGCCAGTCCATCAAGCAAGTCTTGTTCTTTATAATCGGGATTCACTCTTCGTTTTTTAATACAGGTAAATAAAAATAGTAACCCAAAGGAAATCAAAAAAAATTAATATGGGAGGGTTACCTTTTAAAGATTGTTGTATAAACCTCAAATTTTATTGTTTAAACAAATTAAAAAAAACACATGAAAAAGATTTTTTCTGTATTAGCAATTGTCGCTCTTGCTGCATGCAACAGTGGTGGAACAAAAACTGATGAAGTAAAACCTGCAGATAGTACAGCAGTAGCCCCTGCAACAACTGATAACACTGCTCCTGCAAAAACAGATAGCACGATGACTGCAAAGCCCGATTCAGCTGCTGCAGCTAAGTAAGATTTTTTCATATGGCAAGCAATCGTTAGAAGCCGCCCTGATTCTTCGGGGTGGCATTTTTTTGGTACAAACACTTGTTGTCTTTTATGATTTTTTTCATGAAAGCTTTGTACGTTTCAGATGATTGAGTATTTTTGAATGGAAATGACAATAACTAAAGCATATCGTTGGTTTTATTTTTATTATTTCTTTAGCCAGAAGCCGGGATTGCTTTTGTTGAAAACTTACTAACTGTAAAAAAAGATAAACAACATAGAAATCCCGGCAGAACGCCGGGTTTTTTGTTTTAGCCCCCATCCTTTCTCCTTGGTATTCCTTCGGGAAAGGTAAGCAAAGAAAAGTTTATGATAGAAAATGAAGAATTGAAATCTGAAAATGTTCCCAGTTCCTCTTTTAGGGGGCGGAAGGGATTTGCTATTCAAGGTTATGAAGGCAGCTTTCACCAGGTGGCAGCGCAACAATACTTTGGGAAAGATATAGTAGTGCTTCCTTGTGACACATTTCGTGATGTAGTGAAAATTGCTTCCAATAAAAAGGAAAGTGACGGAGGAATAATGGCTATTGAAAATTCAATTGCCGGAAGTATTCTTGCTAATTATAATCTTCTTCAAAAATCCGGGTTAAAGATTATTGGCGAAATTTATCTGCAAATAAAACAAAACTTACTTGTAAACCCGGGAGTTAAACTGGAGGATATCCGCGAAGTGCATTCTCACACAATGGCATTACAACAGTGCTATGATTTTCTTGATAAACATAAGTGGAAGTTAGTAGAAACAGATGATACGGCTCTAAGCGCAAAACATGTTCATCAACATAAGAGCAAACATATTGCAGCTATTGCCAGCAAGCTGGCTGCTGAGTTATTCCAGTTGGATGTTCTGGCTCCGAATATTCAGACACTGAAAAATAATTATACCCGGTTTTTAGTACTACAAAGACAAGAAATGGCAAAACTGGTTGAAAATGCAAACAAAGCCTCTGTTAATTTTCACACCGATCATTCAAGAGGAAGTTTAGCCAGAGTGCTTACAAAGATTTCTGATGGAGGCATCAATTTGAGTAAGCTGCAAAGCTTTCCTATTCCGGGCAGCGATTTCAAATATAGTTTTCATGCGGATATGGAATTCGATACTGTTGGACAATTTGAATCCGTAATTGAACAGATCAAACCCTTAACAGAGGAAATTAAAATTTATGGAGTTTATAAAAGGGGATTGTGGAAATAATCAGGGAAAATAAATTATAAATGACAAAAAACAAATCACAAATAAATTTCAAAATTCAAAGTGTGACCTCGTTGAATATTTTCATTTGGATTTTATTTGGAGCTTGTAATTTGCTATTTGGTGCTTTTAAATAAAATATATGCAACTGGCAAAACGACTGGATGGAATTGGCGAATATTATTTCTCTCAAAAGCTGAGAGAGATTGACGAGCTGAATAAACAGGGAAAAAATATTATTAACCTGGGCATCGGCAGTCCTGACATGCCCCCACATCCGGATGTAATAAAAATATTGCAGGATGAAAGTGCAAAACCGAATGTGCATGCTTACCAATCTTACAAGGGTTCTCCGATATTGAGAAAGGCAATAAGTGAGTGGTATAAGAAATGGTATTATGTGGATTTGAATCCTGATACGGAAATATTGCCTTTGATTGGTAGTAAAGAAGGTATCATGCATATCTGTATGACATATTTAAATAAAGGAGATGAAGTATTGGTGCCCAATCCGGGTTACCCGACATACCAAAGTGCAGTGAAACTGGCTGGTGGTAAATGTGTGGAGTATAAATTGAAAGAAAAGAATAAATATGAGCCTGAGTTTGATAAACTGGAAAAAAAGAATTTGAAAAAAGTGAAAATGATGTTCGTGAATTATCCACAGATGCCGACAGGACAACTTCCAACTAAAGAATTGTATGAGAAATTAGTTGCATTCGGAAAGAAACATGACATCCTTGTTATCAATGATAATCCTTATTCTTTTATTTTAAATGAACATCCGGAGAGTTTATTGTGTATGGATGGAGCAAAAGATTGTGTAATTGAATTAAACTCATTAAGTAAATCTCATAATATGGCGGGGTGGAGAGTGGGAATGCTATGTGGCGCCAAAGAAAGGATTGATGAAGTGTTGCGGTTTAAAAGTAATATGGATAGTGGAATGTTTTTACCGGTGCAATTAGCAGCCGCAAAAGCCTTAACGCTGGGAAAAGAATGGCATGATAGTGTGAATGCTGTTTATAATGCCCGAAGAGAAAAAGTATTTGAATTATTGAAATTATTAAAATGTAAATACTCAACACATCAGGCTGGCTTGTTTGTTTGGGCCAGGATACCAGCAAAATACAAGGACGGATTTGAAATAAGCGATGAAATGTTATATAATTCAAATGTATTCATCACACCGGGCGGGATTTTTGGTAGTGCAGGTGAAAAATATATCCGAATCAGTTTGTGTTCACCTGTTGAAAAGTTTGACGAAGCGATTAATAGAGTTAAGAGTTAAGAGTTTAAAGTTTAGAATTATGTGTGATAAATCAGTAATAAAAAATCAAGGTATTGTCATCAAACTCTTAACTCATAATTCTAAACTCATAACTAAAACAAAATGGAACGAAAACGAATAGCAATAGTCGGAGTTGGCCTTATTGGTGGATCACTTGCTTTGCAGTTAAATGAAAAAGGACTCGCCAGTAAACTCATTGGTGTGGATATAAATGAAGAGCACCGGAAAAAAGCTCTTGAACTGGAATTGGTAGATGAAGTGATGAATCTCGATGAAGCAATTAAGAATTCTGATGTCATTGTGCTGGCTATTCCTGTTGATAGTGTTGTGAAAATATTACCCGCTATTCTTGATAAGATTGATAAACAAATTGTGATTGATCTTGGTTCTACCAAAGCAGAATTGATAAGTATTGCCAACAAACACCCTAAAAGAGGAAGACTGGTGGCCACACATCCTATGTGGGGAACAGAATACAGTGGCCCGCAAGCAGCAGTGCATGACGCATTTGAAAATAAAGCCGTCATCATTTGTAATGCTAATGAAAGTGATGAAGATGCTTTGGAATGGACAAAGAATATGTATAAAAGAATCGGGATGCATTTATTGGAAATGGAAGCCGTGGCACATGACCTGCATGTAGCGTATGTGAGCCATATCTCTCATATAACTTCTTTTGCATTGGCTAATACAGTATTGGAAAAAGAAAAAGAAGAGAACGCCATTTTTGAATTAGCCTCAGCCGGTTTTGAAAGTACGGTAAGGCTGGCAAAGAGTAATCCCTCCATGTGGGTACCTATTTTTATGCAGAACCGGGAGAATGTGCTGGATGTATTGAATGAACATATTTCGCAATTGAGAAAGTTTAAGAGTTGTTTGGAAAAGGAGAATTATGAGTATTTGCAGGAGTTAATTGAGAATGCAAATAAGATAAGGAGGATAATAAAGTAATGGCAGCCATGAGAAAGAACTTCATTTTATTATTATTGATTCTTTTTGCAAAGAATTCTCAGTCTCAAAATGAAATAAGTGATTGTATAAAAAAAACTTTTACAGAATCTATAAAATTTGATAGCAGCGGAAACCAAATGTTGGATTTTTTTGCATGGACAAAATGTGTAATAGAAAAGCAAATCCCTGATTTTATTACGACTTCCATTTCAGGTGACACAATTCAAATGTCGAAACTCAAGGGTAAAATTGTAGTTATTAATTTCTGGTTTATTGATTGTCATCCATGCATTGCTGAAATGCCTGCATTAAATAAACTGGTTGATGAGTATAAAAATAAAGAGGTTGTGTTTCTTGCTATCACCTGGGAAGTGGCGAAAAGAGTTTATAACGATTTCTTATCAAAATATAAACTTGATTTTATTATTCTTCCTGATGCTCAAAAAGTAATCGACAAGGTTGCCGGTTCAGGTTATCCAACGACGTATATTTTAAATCAAAAGGGAATAATAAAAGCTGCCTGGAATGGTGGAAGTACAAGTGAGAAAGCAGAAACGGAATATTATGAAAAGGCAAAACCATTCATTGATGAATTATTAAAAGCTGAATAGAATTATCCCGAAGGGGATCCATTGGGGACATATGCTTACAAAAAAAAATAATTATCAATAACCTCTTGCACCCCTTTAGGGGATGGGGGCTTAACTTTACAAATCATAAACAATGCAAACAATTGAACAGACAATGAAAGAAACGGCACAAAAAACATGGAACAAGCGACCGCTGGTCATCAGTGGGCCATGTAGCGCCGAAACGGAGGAACAAGTGCTGCAAACAGCGCAACGACTTGCCGCTACCGGCAAAGTAGATATGCTGCGTGCCGGTATCTGGAAACCACGGACCAAACCCGGTATGTTTGAAGGCGTTGGTGTAAAAGGATTGCCATGGTTGCTGCAGGCAAAAAAAATCACTGGTTTACCAACTACTGTGGAAGTAGCAACAGGTAAACAGGTAGAAGATGCATTGAACTTTGATGTAGATGTGTTATGGATCGGAGCCAGAACAACGGTAAATCCTTTCAGTGTGCAGGAGGTGGCCGATGCGCTGCGTGGCGTGGATGTTCCGGTGCTGATCAAGAACCCCATTAATCCCGATCTTGAATTGTGGAGTGGAGCAATGGAAAGAGTGGCCCGTGCCGGCATTAAACAAATCGGGCTGATTCATCGTGGATTCTCTTCTTATGGCAATACCGAATTTCGCAATGCCCCGATGTGGCACCTGGCAATTGAAATGAAGCGCCGCAATCCGGATATTATGATTATCAATGACCCTTCGCATATTTGCGGAAGCCGTGAAAAACTAATGGATGTGGCGCAGAAAGCAATTGACCTCGACTTCGACGGGCTCATGATTGAAAGTCATATTGATCCTGACAAAGCATGGAGCGATGCCAAACAGCAGGTGACGCCGGAACGTTTGGCTGAAATGATTGGTGCAATCAAGTGGCGTCATGAGTCAGCTGAAGAAATAGAATTCATTACGGCGTTGGAAAAATTGCGGGAGCAGATCAATCATCTGGATGATGAACTGATACAGTTGCTGGGCCAGCGGATGAAGATTGCGGATAAAATTGGCGAATACAAAAAGAATAATAATGTTACGATCTTGCAGACCAGTCGCTGGAACCAGATTCTGGAAAGAGCATTTTCAAAAGGTGAGGCAATAGGGCTGAGCCGTGAGTTCATCACTAAATATTTTGATGCAGTGCACATGGAGAGTATCAATCATCAGAATAAGATTATGAATAGTTAGCCCCCTGTCCCCCTAAAAGGGGAACTTAGGTCGGTTCTTACTTTTTTATTCGATGGTTCTTTAAAAAGAAAATGAATTATTGTGTTACCAACGTAAGTCCCTTGATTAAACTTTCGTTGCACAGTTTACCCAGAGCGAAGCGAAGGGCACTTTTCATTGTTCTGTTCTTTATTCAACATTTTTAAATTAACATTCGCTAAAGGATGTTCCCTGACACCCCTTTAGGGGATGGGGGCAAAAGCGTAATGAAAAAAGTCACATATAAATTTTCCAATAGCTCGGTTGATTACTATTTAGCCGGAGGCATTTCTCATTTAAAAGAAATTGTTGACAAGGATAATACTATCGTTATTACAGATGAAAACATTTACAATGAGCATACAAAAAGATTTAAGAACTGGAATTGCATTGTACTAAAACCCGGAGAAGAATATAAAATACAATCAACAGTTGATGCAATAATAGAACAGTTGATAGAAATGGAAGCTGACCGTAAAACAATATTGATTGGCGTCGGTGGCGGAGTGATTACAGATATTACCGGTTACGTGGCTTCAGTTTATATGCGGGGAATTCCATTCGGATTTATTCCGACATCATTATTAGCTATGGTTGATGCATCAATAGGTGGTAAGAATGGAATTGATGTAGGAGTTTATAAAAATATGGTTGGCATTATCCGCCAGCCGAAGTTTATTCTTCATGATATGGTTTTTCTGAATTCGCTACCACAAAGCGAATGGCAGAACGGTTTTGCGGAGATCATCAAACATGCTGCGATTAAAGATGCTGCAATGTTTCGTGAGCTGGAGTCAATGACATTAAAGAAATACCAAAGCCGTCAAACAAGTATTTGCAAACTGGTACAACGCAATGCGATCATCAAAACCAAAGTGGTGCAGAATGATGAATTTGAAAAAGGAGAGAGGCGGTTGCTGAACTTTGGTCACACACTCGGGCATGCACTGGAAAATCAATATGAATTATCGCATGGTCAGACGGTAGCAATTGGTATGACTTATGCATCTGTGATTTCGCAAAAAATTCTTGGATTCAAAGAACCTGGCAGGGTTGCTGGTCTTTTACTTAAATATGATTTACCAACTTTCGCCGACTTTGATAAACAAAAAGTATTTGATGTGTTGAAGATGGACAAGAAAAGAGAAAGTAAAGAAATGAATTATGTAATGCTGGAAAAGATAGGGAAGGGAGTAATAAAATCTATTCCACTTGATCAATTAAAAACAATTATCAGTTCATTATAAAATGACAGCAACTAATTTTCATACTGTTCATATTACACCTTTAGGGGACAGGGGTTTAAAAGGAATCATACAAGCACCTGCTTCTAAAAGTTCGATGCAAAGAGCCTGTGCTGCAGCTTTGTTATCAAAAGGGACAAGCATCATTCATAATCCCGGGCATAGCAATGATGATAAAGCAGCGATTGGAATTATTAAGGCATTGGGAGCTGTTGTTAAAATTAATAATG
>JAHEZE010000010.1:27765-43290 GCA_023251235.1 Sphingobacteriales bacterium
GGAATCAGCCCGGTTACTAATGAAATTAATGGTGGCGAAAGCGGTTTAAGCATTCGAATGTTCACCCCGATTGTTGCGTTGAGTGATAAAGAAATTACAATAAACGGTTCGGGCAGTTTGGCAACAAGACCCATGGATTTCTTTGATAAATTTTTACCAAAGCTTGGAGTGAAGATCAAAAGCAATCACGGTAAACTGCCAATGATAATTCAGGGGCCGTTAATCCCAAGAGATATTGAAGTGGATGGTTCATTAAGTTCGCAGTTTCTTACCGGATTACTGATGGCTTATTCAGCTGCGGGGGCAAATGATGTTTCTATCAAAGTCAGTAATTTAAAAAGCAAACCTTATATCACTTTGACGCTTGATGTGATGAAACAATTCGGGATGAATGTGCCTGAATACAATAACTATGAGGAGTTTATTTTTCATAGTGCAGAAACTCATAACTCTGAACTCATAATTCATAACTATACCGTAGAAGGCGACTGGAGCGGAGGAGCGTTCCTCCTCGTTGCAGGTGCCATTGCCGGGCCAATAACCGTTAGAGGACTTGATTTTTCTTCCGCGCAAGCTGACAAAGCCATTGTAAAGGCATTGATGAAAGCAAATGCGGGAGTTACTATTGATGGCAATGAGATCAAATTACATCCTTCGCCGATGCATGTTTTTGAATTTGATGCAACAGATTGCCCTGATTTATTTCCACCATTGGTGGCTTTGGCAGCATATTGCCATGGTGAAACAAAAATAAAAGGTGTAAGTCGTCTGATACATAAAGAAAGCAACCGGGCAATAACTTTACAAGATGAATTTGCAAAAATGGGAATAAAGATTGAAGTGAAAGATGATTTGATGGTCATTCATGGTGGAAGTATATTGACTGGTGCAAAAGTTCATTCGCATCATGATCATCGCATTGCTATGGCTTGTGCTGTTGCTGCTTTAAAAGCAAATAGCGAAACAATAATTGAAGAAGCAATGGCAATAAAAAAATCGTATCCGGATTTTTACAAGGATTTAAAATCATTAGGGGTAACAATTAATAATCAATATTCAACATTCAATACTCAATAAGCAAAGTATATTTGTATAATTGTTAACTTTCAAAATTTCCCTTTAGGGGATGGGGTATTATGAATTCATTCGGCAGAATATTTAAAGTCTCCATTTTTGGCGAATCGCATGGGGAATGTGTTGGAATAACTATTGATGGCTGTCCGGCAGGTTTATCATTATCACCAGAAGATTTAGCTGCTGATCTTGAAAGAAGAAAAGGTGGTAAACATAAAGGAACCACACCAAGACAAGAAGAAGATTTCCCAATTTTCAAAAGTGGCATCTTTAATGGAAAGACAACCGGGTTTCCAATCACTATTCTTTTTGAAAATAAAAATACCCGAAGTGAAGATTACGATAAACAAAGGAGCATTCCAAGGCCAGGTCATGCTGATTGGGTAGCCCATCAAAAATTCGGGGGCAATGAAGATTATCGTGGTGGCGGACATTTCAGCGCAAGACTGACAGCAGGAATTGTGGCTGCAGGTGCAATAGCAAAAAAGCTGATGAAGGAAATAAATATTCATGCTGAAGTAACTGAAATTGGTGGAGAAAAAGATTTGGAGAAAGGATTGCAAAAAGCCATTGATGCAAAAGATTCTGTTGGTGGAATTGTGGAATGTCATGTCAATGGTTTGCCTGTTGGTTTGGGTGAGCCATGGTTTGATTCAATTGAGTCTGCATTAGCACATATTGTATTTGCTATTCCTGCGGTAAGAGGAGTTGAATTCGGAACCGGTTTTGCAGCTGCAAGAATGTTTGGCAGCCAACACAATGATGCCATATTGGAAATGGGTGGTAAAACAAAATCAAATCATGCAGGTGGAGTAGTAGGAGGAATTACAAATGGAAATGAATTGGTCTTTCGTTTGGCGATTAAACCAACTTCGTCGACACCAAAAGAACAGGAAAGCCTGAACTGGGACACAGAGCAGGTTGAAAAATTTTCCATCAAAGGCCGTCATGATCTTTGTGTTGCTCTCCGTGCACCAGTAATTGTAGAAGCTGTAACTGCACTGGTGCTGGCAGATTTTATGATGCAGGAACAAAAAATACCGAGAGTTGTTTCTTAGACAAACAAAAATTTATGAAATGCTTTTAGAACGGGAAAACCAGTTATTGTAAATTCAATCATGCAGAATAATGACATATTTTTTTTGTTCCCGGTAAAGAAATTATTTCCCCGGATAATATTTCTTCTTTTTTTTTCTCTTTTACTTATAGTTTGTAATAATAAGAAGCAACCGGTAAAATCTCAAATTGTTGAAACACCGGCCCAAATGAATGGCAAGGTGAAAGACATCATTATGTCTTCGCTTGAGTTTGCAAATTCTTCAAATGGAAAATTGGATGATTCAATAATCTTGGACAGGGTTACATTAATTGATTCCTTTTATAAAGAAAAGTCTTACAGTCCCGTTTGGTGTAATGAAGAAAACTGGCTTCCGAAAGGAGACTCTTTAATAAAATTCATTGCTGTATCAAAACTCTTTGGCCTATTCCCGAACGATTATCATTTTACACCACTGGCTTCAATTCAAACCCGGATTCTTAATGATAGTCTTGCAGAAGGAGATAGAAAAGATGCTGCTTTATGGGCAAGAGCAGATTTGATGCTTAGTGACGCTTTAATGAAAATTATTAAAGACATAAAATTAGGCAGACTCCCAAAGGATAGCATTACACTACGCAAAGATTCACTCCTCTCCAGTCAGTTTTATTTAGATAAAATCAATTCTTTTATTACAGGCAATTCTTTGTCCGCAGTTATAGGTTCATTGGAACCAAAACACAGAGGGTATCATGAATTAAAAAGAGGGATAAGAAAATTTTTGGAAAACGCAGATTTCAAAAAAATTACAATAATTGATTACCCCAACAATAATCCGAAACAAACTATGTCCGGGGTGATCCGCAGGTTGTATGAATCCGGCTACCTTGATTCTTTTTCTTTGTCGCCAGATTCATTAAAACTTTCTATGGTATTAAAAAAATATCAACAGGACAAGAATCTCACAGTGGATGGCAAAATTGGTTCACAAACTATTCATGAATTAAATTCTACTGACGAAGAAAAATTTAAACGGATCGCTATTACATTGGACAGATATAAAATGCTTCCTGAAGAAATGCCTGTGAAATATGTTTGGGTTAATATTCCTTCTTTTAATCTGCGCTTAGTAGTAAATGATTCTGTAAAAATCATCAGTAGGATAGTGGTAGGGAAACCCAAAACCCGGACACCTGTGTTAAGTAGTTCTATTTCTGAAATTATTACTTATCCGCAATGGAATATTCCTCAAAGCATTATTGTAAAGGAAATATTGCCGGGTCTTAAAAAGAATTCTCATTATCTTGAAAAAAAGGGATTTAGTTTAGTAAATGGCAAAGGAGAAGAAATAAATCCTGACTTAATTGATTGGTCAAAATACAACAAGAGTATTCCATATAAAGTGATACAGGGAAGCGGTGATGCCAATGCTTTAGGAGTGTTGAAGTTTAATTTCAATAATAAATATGCTGTTTATTTACACGATACAAACCAGCGATTTTATTTTGGGCTTACATCCCGGGCATTAAGCCATGGCTGTATTCGTGTTCAGGAATGGGAAAAGCTGGCTTTTTTCATATTAAATAATGAAAGAAAATATCCCGGCATTAATGATCTAAAAACTTATACATTAGCTGATTCAGTACGACATTGGCTCGCTTTAAAAGAAAAGCATGTAGTCCCGGTTAAAAACAGATTACCTTTATTCATACGATATTTTACCTGTGAAGGAAGAGATGGAAAGATAATATTTTACGAAGATATTTATGATGAAGATCAACAGTTGGCAAATAAATATTTTAATAGCACGGAAATAATTAAATGAAAATCCAGCTATCAATAATTTTTTTTACAGTTATGACTTTGTGCATAAGTGCACAGGAATCTGAAAAAAAAGTTTCTAAAACAAAAGTGCTTTATGGAACCGCAAGCTTTTATGCCAATAAATTTGTGGGTAAAAAAACAGCCAATGGTGAAATTTTCAGCCAGGAAAAAATGACTGCTGCCTGCAATGTGCTGCCATTGGGTACCTGGATAAAAGTGACGAACCTGAGAAATGGCCATTCTGTGACTGTAAAAGTTAACGACAGACTGCATACAAAAACGAAGCGGGTGGTGGATCTTACCCGGGCAGCTGTTAAAAAACTTGGGTATATTCGTTCAGGTCTTACACGAGTAAAAGTGGAAGTATTGGATAAGTAGAAGCCTGAAAAACAAGTGGAAATCAAATGAATATTTTATTTTAAGATATAAGACTTACCAGTTATTTTTGTTTACGAACCAAACTACCTCTTTATGAAGAAATTATTGGTTTCATTATTAGTTGCTGTATTTTTTGCATCAACTATCTACAGCCAGGATGATAATTATTTAAGACCTGCTGAAATTGGGGTCAGTTTTAATATGTATGATTTTACTACGGCCAGCCGAATACGCACTACCTCTCTGAATTCTGTTTTGAGTAATAAAAAATGGGCAAAATTGAGTCAAATGTCACCGGGACTTGGAATTCATTATTTCAAAGGATTGAAAAATCATATAGATTTTGCAGGAACACTCTCAGGTGCGTTTCTTAATTATCCCTTCCCTAATAAACCTGATTTCGCCAGTGACAGATTACTTTTAGCTCTTGATGCTTCTGCCCAATTTAAACTCACTTCAGATAAATATTGGATTCAGCCATTTATATCTGCTGGTATGGGAGGACATAAGTACCGTTCTTATTGGGGGGCAGTTATACCATTAGGAGTTGGTGTAAATATTGACTTCTTTGGTGAAGGCAAACTTTTCATTAATTCTCAGTACCGTGTACCTGTTACTACAGGATCTGCAAACTATCATTTTTTTCATGCAATTGGATTATCAGGAAGAATTGGGAAGAAAAAAGAGCCTAAAATAATTCCACTACCACCACCACCTCCACCTGCACCAAAAGACACAGATGGTGATGGTATTATAGATGATAATGATAAATGTCCTACTATTCCTGGTGTTGTTAAATATGAAGGCTGCCCTGTACCGGATACAGATAAAGATGGTATAAATGATGACAATGATAAATGTCCCACTGTTCCCGGACTGGCTAAATACCAGGGCTGCCCCATTCCTGATACTGATAAAGATGGTATAAATGATGAGGAAGATAAATGTCCTACAATTCCGGGTGTGGCCCGTTATGGAGGATGCCCGGTTCCGGATACCGATAAAGACGGCTTCAATGATGAAGAAGACAAATGCCCGACTGTTCCGGGTGTTGCATCTCAACAGGGTTGTCCGGAAATTTCATTAGAAGTAACCAAAACCATTTCTTATGCTGCCAAGAATGTTTACTTTGCTACTGGTAGCACAAAATTGCTGAGTCAATCATTTAAACCATTAGATGATGTGGTGAAAATTTTAAAAGATAATACCAGCCTGAAGTTGAAAATAGACGGGCATACTGATAATGTAGGCGCCGATGATTATAATATGAAGCTAAGTATTGGTCGTGCAGCTTCTGTAAAGAATTACTTAATAAGTAAAGGGATTGATGCCAGCCACCTGGAATCAGAAGGTTTTGGTGAAACAACACCGGTAGCCGATAACAATACTGCTGCGGGCCGTACCAAGAACCGACGCGTAGAAATGAAAGTTTATTACTAAAACCATCCGGAGTTATAAAAAAAATCCCACTTAAACAAGTGGGATTTTTTATTGTCAGAATTACTTTGGAAAATTTGTTATGGAAAGAGTTGTAACTAATGTCGATTGAAGTATGCAGCCATCATAAAACGATTCAGGTTCAATCCAATGCTCTACTGATTCTTTATTTGTAATTTCACAAACAAATCAATTAACCTTCTTACCCTTTTTTCCAAATAATTTTTGAAAAAATCCTTTCTTCTTTTTATCTGCATTGGCTGGTTGTTGATCGCCTATTTTTACCCCATCGCCATTTTTTTTGGATGAAGTATCTTTTTTTGATTTTGCATCATCCAATACAGGTTTGCTCTCAGGTCCGATGTATTCATTATTTTTTATGATCTGGAAATCGGATTCTTTTCCCACTCCCTGGTCTTCACCTTCTGCCGCAGGAGGAGGAATTGCATTTATTAAATTCATTTCTTCTGCATTATTTATTTCCATGTCAAGGTTCTCTGGTTTTGAAAATTTGGCATCTTTATCAATGCCCAATTTTTTATCCGCATATACTTTTTTAAAAAAAGATTCCCAAATTGGTCGTGCTGCATATCCTCCATAGCCTCTGGCATCATTTTTATTCAACCTGATAAAACGATCATCACAGCCTGCCCAAACACCTGCAAGCAACTGAGGGGTGTAGCCCATAAACCAGGCATCAGTGTTGTCGTTTGTAGTGCCAGTTTTACCACCCATTTCAGAGGCTCCCAATCTTGCTCTTAATCCTGCGGCAGTTCCAATATCAACTGTGCCTTGCATCATACGTACCATTTTATATGCAGTAATCTCACTTATTGCTTCTTTTCGGTTTACACTGTAGTCAAATCTTTTTATCACATTTCCATTGCGATCTTCAATACGGCTTATATACCATGGCTTTGTAGAAAATCCACGTCCGGGAAAAATTGAATAACCCCAAAGCATTTCGAATAATGAAAGATCACAGGCGCCCAAAGCATTGGAAGGATACGGGCCGATATTCGTTGGAATATTTATTCGGGAAACAAAATCTTCAAAGGCTTCCGGACCCACTTGTTTCATTATATATGCTGCGGCACAGTTACGGGAAAATGCTAAAGCATTTGCCATTGACATAGTGCGGCCAGAACAGGTTTTACCGGTGGCTGGCACAAAGCGGCCATTGCCAAAATCCTGTTGTTCATCTAATACTTCTGTTTCCGCGGAAAAGCCCCGTTCTTCAATAGCCTGTGCATAAAGAAAAGGTTTAATGGCAGACCCTACCTGCCTTTTTGTTCTAAGATTAACATGGTCATATTTGAATGTTTTGAAACTTACCCCGCCAACCCAGGCTTTTACTTCACCGGTAACCGGATCCATTGCCATAAAGGATGATTCCATTATTTGTTTATGATATCTGATGGAATCATAAGGTGTCATCACTGTATCTTTTTCTCTTTTTGCATTCCATGCAAAAACCTTCATTGGAATTTTTACTTTAAAAGATCTTTTAATCTCATCGTCTGAATATCCATCTTCCTTCATATTATTCCATCTGTCACTTTGTTTCATGGCAGATTCTATTACATTTTCAAAATCATTCCATACAGTCCCGTTTTTAATATACCCGGTTGAGTTCAGGATTTTTTGCATGTTGGGCATCCATTCTGAAATGGCTTCTTCTGCGTATTCCTGCATTCTTGGGTTGATAGTGGTGTATATTTTTAATCCATCATCATATATATCGTAACTATCTCCGTCAGATTTTTTAATATCCTTTAGCATTGTCTTCAATTCTTCTCTTAGTATCTCACGGAAATAAGGGGCATAACCGGTATTTTCGTCCATTTTTTTGTAATTAAGCCTGATGGGTTGTGTTTTCAATTTAGCAGCCATTATTTCATCCAGCTTATTGTTTTTAACCATCTGGCTAAGCACTACATTTCTTCTATCAAGCGCTGCTTTTGGATTTCTTATCGGGTTATACAAACTATTTCCTTTAAGCAGACCAACCAACATGGCAGCTTCTTCCACATTTAACCTGTCAGGTTCTTTCTGAAAAAATGTAAGACTTGCATTTCTGATTCCATAAATATTATTACCAAAAGGAACTGCATTAAGGTAAAGGGCAATGATTTCTCCTTTGGTGAAATTTCTTTCAAGTTTAACTGCAATGATCCATTCTTTTAGTTTTTGAACTACTCTCATGGCTTTACTTTTATTCCCTTCGTGTTCCAATAAAGCTTTGGCTAATTGCTGAGTAATTGTACTGCCACCTCCTTCTCTTCCTAAAAGAAAAATGGCCCGTAAAGTAGATTTGAAATCAATTCCAGAATGTTGATAAAACCGTTCATCTTCGGTTGAAATCAGGGCATCTACCACATAACGGGAAATATCTTTGTATTCAACATTGCTCCTGTTTCCTTTTTCCCGGTAATATTTTCCCATTAATGTGCCTTCATCTGCATACACTTCTGTTGCCTGCAAAATACTCGGGTTCTCCAGTTTTTTAAGAGAAGGCATAGGACCAAATACTCCCCATGCTGCCAGCATAACAAGCAAAACGAATGAAAAGAAACCGAAAAGGAATACTCGCCAGAAGATTTTAACTGAACGCCTCATGATACATGATTTGGGTATGAAGATATTTAATATCCGAAATTATATAAAGGAAAATGCAGATACAGGCTTTTGAAGATTAATTTTTTCCTAATAATCAGAAAAGTAGAATAAAGTTAAGGATAAGTGATCCTAAAATATACCAGGCAAATTTTTATCAATGAATACTTTATAGGCGTTAATGTCTTTTTGAGATTTAAGTATTTCAAGATTGTCCGGACTTATTAATGAGAAACTGAATTTTTCTTCCTTCAACCAGGGTACAATCTGAGAAGAACTTATTGGCTTAATCGTTTTTAAATAATCTGATGCAGCTTGTGCATTATCAAAATTTCCAATCAATAGCGCTTTGTATTCTGAATTGATTTCTACAATACTCAATTCAAACTGTTTATTGTAAATTTTTCCCCTATTGTACATATTAAAAGCATTTTTAACTTCATTTGCCCAGACAAGATCCAATTTATTAAGAAATACCATTACATAATATTTGTCAGCATCTTTAAAAGTATAAAGCGATGGGGCAGGTTTAGCTAAAACACTATCTGAAGTTGGTTTAATGATTTTCTGATTATTCGCCGCGGGTTGAATTACTTGTTGCTTAGGAGCTACAATTTTTGGTACCTCTATTTTTTTTATTGCTGTAAGTGTATCAGATTTTGTTACAATTTCTTCTTTGGGTCTTTCAATATTCAGATTCCGCAATTCATCCTCAATTTGCTGCCTCCGGCTTAGCACATCCACCAGCCTGGAAGCTTTTTCTGCTATAGGTGTACCGGCATTCATCTGAACGATTTTACTTAGTGATTCAAGAGCTTTATCATCCTGTTTTTGCTTAATGTAATAAACGGATTCAATGTAAAGCAAACGCGGTGTCCAGTATGTTGAGCCATATTTCTTGTCTGCTTCAGCTTTTTCAGTAACTGCCTGTGCAAAATTTCCTTCCAGGAAAAGGTCATAAATATGCTCATAAGTTTTTGTAGCCTCGGTGTTGCTATTTTTATTTCGTGGATCTTTTCCTGTTGTTACAATTGTAGTCAGCGGATTGAGTGGAAAATTTTCCTGCAACATTTTTTTCATTGTCAAGGCTTTTCCCGGTACTTCTGATTTGGTATAACAATAATAAAGGTTGAAATATACTTCGTCAATCTTTTCATGTTTTGGAAAACGGGTTATAAGTTCTTCGAATATTTTTATGGATGAACTGCAATCTTCTACATCTTCTGCAAGGGACTTCCCTAAAATGAATAACGCATTACTGATAGAGTCATTAGAAATTTTCAGCATTTCTTCTGTCAAGGGAAGCAAATCATATAATGCGTCAAATGAAATTTCTCCGGGTTGAGTTGGGACAGCTTTGCCGGTAACATTCGTAGTGGTAAGCGATCGGTTGGGTTGTGTAAAATTCATGCCTGCATTGCGGCGCCAATTATCGACATTTGGGCGGTTGCCCCATTTTGCCTTGAATTCACTTAATCCTTTAGTCCGAAGTGAGGCATTATAGAAATACCATTCTCCTTTTGAAGAGGAAGTAAATAAATCTGTTTGTGTAACCGGAGTATTACCAATGGGTGTAATAAGAGTTGTTGGTTCCTCTTTCAATCCTTGTAGTTTCCTGATTTGTCTTACCAGTTTTCTCACATATTCTTTTCTATCGGGCTCATTCAGGGAAGCAATTCTTTGAAGACTATCCTGTCGCTCAATAATTTCAATTTGTTTAGTAATTTTTCCCAGTACTTCCATTTTAGTTCTTATCTTATCCGGGTCTTTTAAGGCGGGATCGCTGAAATTTAAACTATCGTAATAATTATTGGCTTGTTTGTATTTTTTACGGGCAAAGGCAATGTCAGCCATCTGTAACCATGCACTATTCTTTAAAGCAATATTACTGGTGTTAAATTCTGTGCTTTTGCCAAGATACTGAAGTGCTTCTTCTGAATTGCCTCTTTCAATTTCCATTTGGGCAACAGTAAAATAAATCACGTCACGGTACTCAACGTATTTATCTCTTTTTCCCATTTTCAGTAATTCCGCAATATTCCTATCTATATAATTATCCTCTCCTTCCTTATTAATACGGATAGAGCTTAATCTTGCATAGATTTCCATTATCGGATCTGTAGTATGGCTTATCACTTTTTCATAAAATGATTTTGCCATCTTGATATCTTTGCTTCGTTCATACAGCTGTGCAGTAAGATATTCCCATCTGGCTCTTTCAGTTTTAGTAGTGGCATTGTCCAAAGCCTTACTAAGGTGGTAAGCTGCACTGTCATACACATTATTATTATAAAACCACCATGCCTGTACTTCTTCCAGATCATTTCTCAACCTTTTTGGAAAAACAGGATCACTTTTTAGTGTTATTAAAAGGCTGGCAGACTCAGCATATTCTTCCTGAGCAATTAAGGTCCGTATTAACCAGATAAATGCTTCATTGCGGCTGGGCGGTTCAGAAAATATTTTTTTAGGCAAACTGTTTTTTTCCTGTGTAGATATTGAAAGGGCATTATTACCATCCAATCGGCTTCCAATATTCTTGTAATAACCATCTTTTTCTTTATCAGCAAAAGCATAATTTATGAACTGGAAAGTGAGGTAAGCTGAATCAAACTGTTTGCGGAGGTAATAAGCTGCTCCGGTCAGTAGGTAAAGATTATCAACCCAATCATTCCTCAGGTCATGAAGTACAATACCTGTTGTGGATTTGTAGATTACTGAATCAAGCTGGCTTCTATTCTGTGCTGTTACATCCAGGCTGTAGTTGTAAAATGACAGTAATTTGGTAAAGTCATCCTGGTGTTCTGCCTTCGCCTGTTCAATTATTTCATTCAGCTTATTATTTGCATTAAAAAAATAATTGTAATGAGTAAAAGTATTTTGGATAAACCGGCGGGGAAGGGTAAACTTTTTCTGATCAGATTTTTCTGACCCTAATACACGGTCATCATATTGCTGGGGCTTCTTTATATCAAACGAAAATCCCAGCTGGCCATAGCCGTGCAGGGCGGTCAAACAATGGATAAAGAATACTGCCGCTGAAAAAATATTTCGGTTCAGGTGCATTGCCGCGCAATCTAAAGTCTTAATAACTGAAAATCAAATAATTTATTTCAAAAATAACCGGTTTTTTTCTCAGGAAATAATAGCTTTAAGCCAGGCTTTGCTTAATTTTATTACCCTTTAATTACTATGTGGTGAAAATTGATGCCGGATCGACATTAAAACATCTTCGTAACCGCTACCGCCTGGTGGTGATGAATGATGATACATACGAGGAGGTTGTGACGTTTAAACTGTCCCGGCTGAGTGTTTATATTATGCTTAGCACAATTTTTGTAATGTTAGTGGGTTTGACAGTAGCTCTTATCGTTTTCACACCATTGAAGTATTATATTCCGGGATCCAATTTAGACTACAAATCAGCAAGGGAGTTAAGACAAATGAAATACAGAACTGACTCATTGGAAAAACAGGTAAAGTACCAGACACAATACATTGATGGGCTTCAGAAAGTATTAAAAGGCGACGTTGCAATGAAACTGGATACAACGTCGATAGAAGTGCCCAAAGAAGAAATTATCGGAAATTAAAAAGTAAATCTATGTTCAATACTAAAAAACCAACTACAGATATGATTGTAGAAAAAACAAACGGCGGTAATGGAACTACGCTTATTGGTTCCGGTACCACACTGAAAGGCGATATCAGCAGTAACAGCGATCTTCGGATTGATGGTACCATCATTGGTAATATCAGCAGCAATGCAAAAATCGTGATTGGAGGCAGTGGCGTAGTGGAAGGCGATATATTCGGGAACAATGCTGATATAATTGGAAAAATTTCCGGTAATATCCGTGTCAAAGAGCTTTTGCAACTTCGCGAAGATTGTGTGGTCAACGGAAATATTTTCGCTGGTAAATTGCAGGTAGAACCCACGGCTACTTTCAATGGCCAATGCCATATGGGAGCCAATGTTGTGGATATGGCAAGCAATGACATGGTCGCAACAGCAAAATAATAACAGAAATGAACTGCTGAAGCAGGCCGGTATGAGAAATTTCATACTTGCTTTGATGGGTATTGAAGTATTTCTTGGAATTTAAGCCGATAAGTTATAATAATTTTCCTTTATTGATCTTGCTGGCTCCATTAATTGTACCGGGAGTTATTTTTTATTATATTAATAAAGACACTTCGAAAAAATAATATCATGAATAGGTCAGCCCTCCGATTTTTCAGACCCGCTATTTTTGTTTTCTTTTTTTTAAACCTGGGTTTTTTTACACTTGAAAAAAGACTGGAAGATTGGGGTTTTGATCAGATGGCGCTGGTTGTTGGCAATATTATTCTTTTTGCCGTTTCATTTATTTCTTTTTTCATGAGTGGTAGGGGGCTTCAGTCCAAAAGTGGACATGCTTTCTTTCGGTGGGTTTATGGAAGTTTTATGGCAAAACTTTTTCTGCTTGCAGGGGCAGCTTTTTTTTATGTAATATCTTTAAGAAAGAATGTAAATAAACCGGCTTTATTTTTCTGTATGGGACTTTATGTGCTGTATACCGTTATTGAAATGTCTGCTTTGATGAAAATAAACAAGCAAAAAAAGAATGCCTAAACAAGAAGCTCCGTTACAACATCTCAGTACATTTTTACCTCCCGAAACTTATCATCCTGTCGAAGATTATCTGCACCGTTATAAAATTCATCTTACTGTGGCTCGCCAGCGTAAGAGTATTTTGGGCGATTACCGTCATCGTACCCATGTGCATAATCATCGCATCAGTGTAAATGGCAACCTGAATCCTTTTTCTTTTCTTATCACACTTCTTCATGAAATAGCGCACCTGCTTACATTTGAACAATTCAGTAATAAAGTGCCGGCTCATGGAAAGGAATGGAAAAAGATCTACGCTATGCTGTTGCAGCAATTTCTTGAGCATAATATATTTCCTGTTGATGTAGAAAAGGAACTTTTAAGTTCACTTCAAAATCCTGCCGCCAGCAGCTGTGCAGAAGATGGATTGATAAGGATATTGAGAAAATACGATGTAAATGATAACGGATATAAACTGATTGAAGAAATCCGGTTAAATGGATTATTCAAACTTGAAGACGGAAGGATATTTAAAAGAGGAGAGAAGCAAAGAAAGCGGTTTAAATGTACTGAAGTTGCAACTGGCAGAATTTATCTTTTCAGTCCCGTATATGAGGTTATGCCTGTTGCCGATTTTTAATTTTTGGTTACTACACCAGAAATAAGTGATTATTACTTACAGCTTTTTCAGCATCCACAAACTACACCCGGAATGTCCACTATTTCCCATGGGGCCTTTTAAATAATCAAACCCGAATTTCTCATATACTTTTAAGGCCTGCTTCAGTTCCGGCATCGTTTCCAGATAAATATTTTTGTAACCAATTTCTTTTGCTGCCGCTATACATTTTTCAATTAATGTTCTTCCCAATCCAATTCCTCTGCCTTGTGGCAGCAGGTACATCTTTACCAGTTCACAGGTGTCTGGCGACAATCCATCGGTAGGGTAGATGCCGCCACCGCCTGCAATTACATTATCCATTTCTGCAACAAAGTATTTTGATCCCGGCGCCTGAAAAACTTCAAACAAAGTATCAGTAGCAGGATCATAATAAGCCGTATTGGGATGATTGGCTCCAAATTCAGCCAGTGTATTGCGTACAATAGACGCTAATGCAGCATTGTCAAAAGGAAGTATGTCGCGGATGAGTAGTTCAGGCATTCAGCAAAAATAAAACAGAAATTATTAAGCTGCTCTCAGGTTGGTGAATCTGCTGGTTCTTTGTTTTAAAATACTGATAGCTTCTTCCTGCGATGAGAAACTGTTGTTGATGTTCACCAGATGCTCAGCCATCTTATCATATTTTTTGGTCATCAGGTAATAAAACAAATGCAGGTAATGAATTCCTTCGAAAACCAACGATTTTTCAGTTGCTAATTTGTCTTTCTCTTTTGTAAAGAGAGTGGGCATTTCAGTATAATGTGCACCGGGGCGCAAATGATGCATCAGGTGATAGCCATCGTTCCAGCATTTGGTATTGTAAGAAGTATTGATGCAGGTGTAACAGTTCCGGTACATATTTTCGGGTTCATTTGGATCAACAAAAGCATGTTGTGTCCAGTTTCCCAGCATCATCACGAGGCGGGACAGAACGAAAGGAATAATTAATACCCATATCGCCGCTTTCAAATTTACAAAACACATCAAAATACAAAGCAGGTAAAAAGAAATTTCACCGGCTGTCAGACGTGTATAATATTTTTTCTTTTTTCGGGTAAACATATACATGAATGTATCCCGGAAACCGAGGAAAAGAAAATTAAAATAGTATTTTAAAAAATCTGTTACCGAGTCTCTTTGATAAGGAAGAGTAGTGCTGGCATCATCTTCCATATTATTTTCTTCATGATGCATACCTACATGATGAACAAAATAAGTTTCAGGAGTATGGCCAAAAAAAGGACAAACAAACCAGGTAATGTATTTGTTGAGCCAATTGTATTTTTTTCTGAATAACCTGCGATGGGAGATATTGTGCAACATCAAACCAAAGGGGCCGCGAAGTTTGATATGCCCGATAAAAAACCAAATGCCGTATGCCAGCCACCACCAGCCACCCTGAAGTACCGGGAAAAATAAAATAATTCCCAATGGGATTACCGAGAGATGAATCCAGGTAAGTAATTGAACAAAAGAGAGGTCTCTTTTATCGTTAATATATTTCATCCAGAATCTTTGATACCACGAAAATGATTCGGGTTGGTGATAAACAGGATCAGCCAGTACACTGAGTTGCTTCATGAATTTGATTGACTTTTAATCAGAACCAAGGTGAAATTGGAATCACTCAAAATTAAGGAATTTCTGTCAGCTATACGACATTAGTTTTCATAGCTAAAAAAGATAGAAATGTTGGCCAATCAGAAATTTAGCAATGCAATAATTTTCTCAAGATATTCCTGGTCAATGCTGTTAAATTGATTCAACTCACTGCTATCAACATCCAATACAGCAACGACATTTTGGTTACGGATTACAGGAACCACAATTTCAGATTTTGATAGACTGCTGCAGGCAATATGGCCGGGAAATTTTTCTACATCAGGAACAATTAATGCTTTTGCC
>JAHEZE010000010.1:43390-52249 GCA_023251235.1 Sphingobacteriales bacterium
GCCACCGCCTTTTTCACCAACTCAGCCGCTTCACTCAGTTGAATAGCTGATTTTACTTTTAATCGGCTTTCATCAATCAACTTTTTGGCCTCCTCAGCATTGGTACCTTGCAGGCGAACAATGATTGGTACAGTAATATTGCCAATGTTTCTATAAGCATCAATTACACCTTGTGCCACCCGGTCACAACGGACAATACCGCCAAAAATATTTATCAGGATTGCTTTTACTGCAGGGTCTTTTAAAATAATTTTAAATCCGGCTTCTACTGTTTGAGCATTAGCCGTACCACCAACATCTAAAAAATTTGCCGGCTCACCACCACTGAGTTTAATCATGTCCATTGTGGCCATGGCAAGCCCCGCGCCATTCACCATGCAACCCACATTACCATCCAGTTTTACAAAATTCAGATTGTATTTACCTGCTTCTACTTCCGTTGGTTCTTCCTCGCTGGTATCTCTCATAGCTGCCAGGTCAGGGTGACGCATCAGAGCATTTTCATCCAGGTTCATTTTACAATCCACTGCAATAATTTTATCATCAGATGCTTTGAAGAGTGGATTTATTTCCAGCATTGAACAATCCAATCCTGCATAAGCATTATATAAATTGGTTACAAACTTTACGCAATTTTTAAATGCTTCTCCGCTAAGTCCAAGGTTAAATGCAATCTTTCTTGCCTGGAATGGTTGTAATGCACCTGCTGGGTGCACCCATTCTTTAAAAATTTTATCAGGCGTATTATGCGCTACTTCTTCAATATTCATTCCGCCTTCTGTACTGTACATAATAACATTCTGTCCTTTACTCCGATCAAGAAGAATGGATAAATAAAATTCTTTTCTTTCACTGGGGCCATCATAGTACATATCCTGAGCTACCAAAACTTTATTCACTATTTTTCCGGAAAGGCCAGTTTGTATTGTAACCAGGGTACCTCCCAGCATTTTTTGTGCATAGTCAACTACTTCCTCCAGGCTCTTTCCAACTTTCACTCCATTGATTCCGGTTTCTTTAATTTTTCCTTTACCCCGACCGCCGGCATGTATCTGTGCTTTCACAACAGCAAATGGGCTGCTATGCTGAGTCTTTATCTGGCGATAGGCCTCTTCAGCCTCATGCACAGTAGCACAGGCAATACCCTCTTGTACAGGCACATTAAATTTTTTTAAAAGCTCTTTGGCCTGATATTCATGAAGATTCATACTAACTGAAATTTTGGGGCGAAGATAATTGATTAGATGATAACTGATAATTGAATAGAGGATAGTTTTTTGTAGCCAGCTTTAGTTACCCTGAGTGAGCTTTCGTTGCGACGCTCCATTCATCAGCAGAAATTCTATTGAGTATAGTGGATTGTATCTATCTCAGTATTCTTATTAGAATTACAAAGATTATATTTGCCCCTTACTCTTTTTCTATGGCAAAGAAGGCAATGAAACAACTGAATGAAGCAGCGAAATATCTAAAGAAACAATATAGGCATACTCCACAGGTCGGTATTATATTGGGCAGCGGCTTAGGCAATTTCATAGAAGAAATTGAAATAGAAAAAGAAATTGAATATAAAGACATACCTCATTTTCCGGTTTCAACAGTTGAAGGGCATAAGGGGAAATTAATTTTTGGAAATCTTTCAGGGAAAAAAGTAGTTTGCCTGAGTGGTCGCTTTCATTATTATGAAGGCTATTCAGCGCAGGAGGTTGTTTTTCCCGTTCGTGTATTAAGGTTATTAGGAATTAAAACACTTTTATTATCTAATGCTGCGGGTGCTGTAAATCCTTCTCTAAAAGTAGGTGATATCATGCTCATCAATGATCATATTGGTATTGATATGGCTAATCCGTTGATTGGGAAAAATATTGATGAATTAGGTCCGCGATTTCCGGATATGAGTGAGCCATATAAAAAAAGCCTGATAAAAAAAGCAAAGGAGATTGCAGCCAAATTACAGATTGATGTTAAAGAAGGGGTATATTTTTGTGTATCAGGCCCTACCTATGAAACCCGTGCAGAATACAGGTTGATCCATAGCTTGGGTGCTGATGCAGTAGGTATGAGTACAGTACAGGAATGCATTGCTGCAAATCACATGGGCATCCCGGTTTTTGCGGTAAGTGTAATTACCGATTTGGGTCTTCGTACTGATGATCATATTATAACTCATGAAGAAGTTCTTCATTTTGCAAAAGCTGCCGAACCAAAGCTGGCTGCTATTTTTAAGGAATTGATTACAGCACTTTAACGTTTGAGATTCACCTTATTAAATTTGCATCTTTAATTTTACATATCAATACAATCTCCTGAAAGGACAACACACATATTTATTTTTTTTCTTTTTTACTCTTACAACTATTCTTTCAGCACAGGAAAGACCTGGTGGTTTGGGCGGAAGGTCAGGTGGGGGGATATCCAGAAATGTACAAAGTAAACTTGGCAGATTTTCAGGTGGTTTTAATAGCAGCGGGCAATCAGACAGTTTGGAACATCGGGATCCTTTTGAGGACTCATTAACAATTTCCTACAAGGTTCTATTATCAACTGTTTCAAATAAACTGGATTCTACAGTTAATGATTTTACCAAACGATTCCCAATTCCAGCTACTCATATTTTTCTTGGCAACACAGGTACAGCTACCAGATCCATTCTTTTTTCACCTATTATGCAAAGTGGATGGGATCATGGCTTTCATGCATTTGATGCCTATCGGTGGAAACCTGAGTCAGTCCGTTTTTTTAATACCACAAGACCTTATACTGAACTGACTTACCTGCTGGGCGGAAGAACCGAGCAGATCATTGGAGTAACACATACTCAAAACATCAAGCCCAACTGGAATGTTTTATTTCAGTATAGACTGATTAACTCACCTGGTTTTTTTAAAAGCCAGGGGGCAAATGACAACAACTATCTTTTAACATCCTGGTATCAATCAGTGAATAAGCGATACAATAATTATTTTGTTATTCTTGGCAATGCACTTCAGTCTGCAGAGAATGGAGGTTTAAAAAGTGATCAGGATTACCTGAATGACCCAGTATATAATGACCGGTTTAATGTTCCCACTGAATTAGGTGGTGATGTAGCGTTTGGCAGAAATTTTTTCACTTCAAAACTTAATACTGGTAGCCGGTATAATGACGGAGGCCTAATAATAACCCAGCAATATGATTTAGGGAGAAAAGATTCTCTTGTAAATGACTCTACTGTTACCCCTCTTTTCTACCCGCGTTTGCGATTTGAACATACTTTCAAATACAGTACATATAAATTTCTGTTTGTAGATTATTTGGCTAATCCGGCTTATTATAAAAACAACTATCTTATAACAATTCCTGCTTCTTCCGATACAGTGAAAGCAGAAGACAGATGGACAGAATTGTCAAATGATTTTTCTATTTACCAGTATCCTGATGAAAAAAATCTTCAGCAATTCATAAAAGCGGGAATCACAATTCAAAACCTAAAAGCGAATACTGACTCAATTTCTGAGTCATTTTATAATATGGCTGTTCATGGTGAATACAGGAACAAAACAAGAAATAAAAAATGGGATATGATAGCGGTTGGGATGCTCTATCTTAATGGATTTAATGCCGGTGATTATCATGCATCCATTGATCTGAAAAGGTTTTCCGGCAAAAAAAACGCCTATGTTGAACTGGGTTTTCGCAATGCTAACCGTACCCCTCCATTCATATATGACACCCGAAGCAGTTTTTACTTTGATGTCATAAAAAATTTCAAGAAGGAGAATATCACGAATCTTAGTGCATCTTTTTATCAACCCAGGTTCAATGTAAAATTTTCCGCAAATTATTTCCTGGTAAATAATTATACGTATTTTAAAAATTACTATCATGCAGAACAAGAAGAAGCTTTATTTAATGTACTCCAGGTTTCAATAGAAAAGAAATTATACCTGACAAAGCATTGGATCTGGAATGCTGATCTTTATTTTCAGCAAAAGACAGGAAATGCTCCATTGAATGTTCCTTTAATTTTTACAAGAAACCGGATAGGATATGAAGGCACTCTTGGTTTTCAGAGACTTAATATAGCAATGGGTTTTGAAATCCGTTATCATACTCCTTACCTGGCTGATGGATATTCACCAATATTGGGAAAATTTTATTACCAGGACAGTATCCGGATCAGTAATCGTCCTGATGTTTCCGCTTATTTACATTTCCGCATACGAAATTTCAGAGCATTTATCAGGGCTGAGAACCTAAACACAGTGACCATAACAAACGGCTTTGGTTTCAGATATCACAACTTTGCCGCTCCAAATTATCCATATCCGGGTCTTGTTATCAGGCAGGGCATTTATTGGAGTTTTGTTAACTGATATACAATTTTTTACAAAAGGAATAACTCTTTTAGGGTTAGCTATAGTTAAATAAGAAAAGCCGTATTATCTTTGTAAGGATCAGAAAATGAAAAAAACATCTGCAGCCATATTACTCACTTTTTATTTAGCATTCAGCAGCGGTATTGTAATTAATATGCATTACTGTATGAATAATTTTGATTCTATCAAATTGGGTGATAAAAAAAGTGAAGTATGTGTAAAGTGCGGCATGCACACAAATAAATCAAATGCTTGTTGCCATGATGAAGTTAAGATCATTAAACTACAGGATGATCAACAGGTAGCTACAATACATATTAAATTGGCTGCTCCTATCATAATTGCAACACAGGTTTTTCCTTCTTCTGATGTAGCTTTTCTTACCAATGATGACAGGCTTACGTTAAATAATCATTCCCCACCTTTAATTGAAAAGGATATCTACCTCTTCAATAGCGTTTTCAGAATTTGATTTTTTTTATGAACCATGCAACGGTGCTGCTATAAAACTTTCGTTACGTTGCACTTTTGTACGTTCATATCTCTATTCAGCTTTCAGCTTAAAAGAAAGGTTCTTGTGATACTGGCTTGAACTTTTAAATAGTAAACTTCTAAACTTAAAATAATGAAAACGCTTAAAATTTCTTCAATCTTATTAATTTGTTTTTCTTTAGCCACAACTTCTTTTGCTCAGAAGGCAAAAACTGAATCGTTAAAAGTATCTGGCGAATGCGGTATGTGTAAAAAGAAAATCGAAACAGCTGCTAAAACTGCCGGAGCCAGTTTTGCTGAATGGAACAAGGATACAAAGATCCTGACCATAAAGTATAATAGTACATCCACCAATGCTGCCAAAATTCAACAGGCAGTTGCTGATAAAGGATATGATACTCCTGACTTCAAAGCCACGGAAGAGGCATACAACAAACTGGACAAATGTTGCCAGTACGAAAGGGAAGCGGTAAAGGAAGCTTGTTGCAACAATGAAAAATGTGGTAAAGGAGATTCTTCCTGTGCTGGGATGGATTGTTGCAAAGACAAAGATTGTTGTAAAAAGGATGTTGCGGCAAAAATGCCCGCCCGGACGACCGGTTCGGACGGGGATTGCTGTAAAGATGGCAAGTGCACCAAAGATGGCCACAATGGTAAGGATTGCTGTAAGCAATAATCTTTTATTTATTATAAATTGAGTATTATGAAAATGATCATTTTGCTGGGGACCGTATTAGTATATTCTCTTGCTGTACAGGCTCAATTTTCAAAAGCAAACCTTCAGGCAAGTGGACTCACCTGCTCCATGTGTTCAAAAGCAGTAAAAGTGGCATTGGAAAAAGTTACGTTTGTAAAGGAAGTGAAAGTGGATATTAAAAAACAGGAATACAATATTTTATTTAAGGAAAATAGTGATGTCAACTTTGATGGATTAAAAAAAGCAGTGGAAGATGCAGGTTTTTCTGTCGCTTCTTTAAAAGTAACAGGAAATTTTTCCAGCCTGGAAATTCAGAAAGATAAACACATTACAATAGATGGAAAGACCTTTCATTTTCTTAATGGCTTTAACCGGCAATTGAATGGCGAAAACACAATTACTATTGTCGATAAAAGTTTT
This sequence comes from Sphingobacteriales bacterium, assembly GCA_023251235.1. Taxonomy (GTDB): domain Bacteria; phylum Bacteroidota; class Bacteroidia; order Chitinophagales; family Chitinophagaceae; genus VBAS01. The sequence continues at coordinate 49,358 of JAHEZE010000010.1, forward strand.
CTTTCTGAAAAAGATTTTAAAAAGCAATTTTCCGCTACAAAAATGGGTTGTTTAAAAACAGGAAAGGCTCAAAACTGTTGTGAAAAAGATGGTCTGAGTGCTGATACAAGAGTATATCATGTCATCATTTAAAAATTGGTTTCATTCCCGGCACTTGCCGGGAAAGAAAATTATTTCTAATTATGAAAAAATTAAAAATATTTCTATCATTTTTTTTAATTGTTAGGTTTCCGGAAATAATAGAGGCGCAGCAGCCTATTCCGGATATTACCAATTCACGGTTTGATTTTACTACGGCTTCTGTGAAAGGAGATTCTTTGCGATTATCCTCTATGAAAGGCAAAGTTTTTCTGCTTGATTTCTGGGCTTCATGGTGTGGACCTTGCCGTATTTCTAACAGAAACCTTGTAAAACTCTACAGCAAGTATAAAGATAATGGCTTTGAAATTTTCGGAGTGTCTCTTGATGATAATAAAAATGACTGGAAAAAGGCGATTGTCAAAGATAAAATAACATGGTTGCAGGGAATTGATACCAGAGGATGGGATGCAATGGGAGCTGCTAAATGGAATGTGAACGCTATCCCTGCTTCTTTCCTTGTGGATAAAAACGGGAATGTGGTGGCCATTGATCTTGATAAAAATGAATTGGAAAAGAAAATAAAAGAACTTCTTGGGTTATAAAACAGAATATGAAGAAAGGTTTATTTATCATATTTATATCGTTTGCGATAAGATCAGCATCACAGGAACTTTATCCCTATACAGAGCCGGCATCAAATATGCCGTCTCAATCGATAGGATTAAAGATGGGTTCTATGTTTGGAAAAGGGATTCATTCCAATCGGATTCTTCAGCGTTATTCGCCGGAGATTCAAGTTGGGTTAAATAAAAAATGGATGCTTCATGCCGGTCTTACTTTTTCTGATATGCATGAGTCTTATTTTTATTTCGAATCAGCCAGGTTATATACCAAGTACCGTTTTCTATCTATGGATGAAGTGCATAAACATTTCCGGATGGCCGCATTTGCAGCAGCTTCTTACAGCCGTAATCATCTTGATCATAATGAACTGAGCCTTTCAGGAGATCACTCAGGTGTTCAGTTGGGAATCATCGCAACACAGCTCTGGAATAAATTCGCTTTATCTGGTTCTTTCAGTGGTGTTGAAGTATTGAATGATGAAAGATGGCAAAAAATATATCCACAGCAATATGCTTTTGAGGCGTTGAATTATTCTCTATCCGCCGGTTTGCTTGTTTTGCCCGTAAACTATAAAGATTATAATCAAACCAACATGAATATTTATGTTGAGATATTGGGTGGAAGAAACCTCGTCTGGAAATACGAGAAATATTATCTTGATATGGCGCCTTCTGTTCAGTTCATCTTTAATAGTACAAGCAGGTTGAATCTGGGTTACCGGTTTCAGTTAAAAAGCGACATATACAGGCTGATGAAAAGTAACTTAATGGTCAGTTTTGAATATCTTTTTCTGAATCACTTAAAAAAGAGAAATTAATTCTGGTTAAAAGGCAATGAAAAAAATCATTGTATCAATATTATCTGTTTTCTATCTCTTCACCGCAACCGGTGCAACAGTTCATTTTCATTATTGTATGGGTAAACTGGACAGTTGGAGTTTTTGGGAAAACACAAGCAACAAATGCGGCAAATGCGGGATGGATAAAAAAGATAGTAAACCGAGTGGATGCTGTAAGGATGAACACAAACATGTTAAACTGGATAATGATCAGAAAATAACGGCATCATCATTTAAGTTGATTCAATTGACTTCCTCTGCTGTTGATAAAATTTCATTTAAACAATTGCCGGAAATTAATATTGTATCTCCCGTTAAAGAAAACCCGGTTAGTCATGCACCTCCACGAAGTACCAATATCGCAGTTTTTATCCGTAATTGCGTTTTCCGTATTTAATGTTTATCTGTTTATTAAAGCCAGGCAATAATGTATTGCCGGGCTCAAAGCATTTCAATTTATTTAACTATACAAAATTATTTTATGAAAAAATTTATAATGCTGACGATTGCAGCCATAACCATCCTGAGCGTTTCAGTATATGCACAGAACACCTTAAAACAGGAAAACAAAGTTTCTAAGAATAAAATAGAAAAGGTGAAATATAGTTGCCCTATGCATCCTGAGGTGACAAGTAAAAAACCGGGTAAGTGTTCCCGATGCGGAATGGATTTGACAAAATCAAAAAAGGAACAAATGAAAATGGAAGTGATGAAAATGTATGTTTGTCTGATGCATCCGGATGTAACCAGTGATAAACCGGGGAAATGTTCAAAATGCGGAATGGATTTGAAAGAAAAGAAAACAACTGAAACGTCTGTTATCTATACGTGCCCGATGCATCCAGAAGTAACCAGTGATAAGCCCGGCAAGTGTTCAAAATGCGGAATGGATCTGAAAGAAAAAATAGTAACAAATAAAAATTAAAAACTATGAAAAAGATATTTTTTTATGTATTGCCCATAACTGCTATTCTATTTACTGCCTGTAACAATAGTGGTAGTAAGAATGAAACTGAAGGTCATGATATGAGTACTATGAATAAAGACAGTATGCCACAAGCAATTCCATCAGATAACAAGGAAATCATAGCTGTTGCTGTAACTTATACTAATGTGGATGCAAAGGCAGCAGCTTCGCTCAAAGAAATCGTAGCTCATTACCTGCATGTGAAAAATGCTTTGGCTAATGATAATGGTAGTGAGGCAGCCAATGGCGGAAAGGCAATGGCAAAAGCAATCAGCGGGCTGGACAAATCTTTATTGACGGCAGATCAGAAGAAAGTTTACGATGATATTGAAGATGATTTGAAAGAGCATGCCGAGCATATTGGAAAGAATGGCGATAATAT
>JAHEZE010000062.1:0-17891 GCA_023251235.1 Sphingobacteriales bacterium
CTTTTAAATAAAATTTCTTGCTGAATTTTCTTTTCCATTTTGACCGAATTGACCATAGCCAGCCTTGGGTGAGATAAGCATAGATAATTGGACTTACTATTAGTGTAAGGTTATTGTGCTGATGGGTGAAAAGGTAATTGAGATTTTTTTCAATTTCATCTTCCAGAATAAGAGTAGATGAAATTTTTCCGGTGCCACTGCAGCTGGGGCATATTTCCTGGGTGTTGATGTTCATTTCAGGTTTCATCCGCTGCCGGGTAATCTGCATTAAGCCAAATTTTGAAATAGGTAAAACGGCATGCTTTGCCCGGTCCGGTTTCATAAAAGTTTCCATTGATTCCATTAACTTTCTTTTGTTTTCAGGAAACTTCATATCAATAAAATCCACTACAATGATGCCCCCGATGTCTCTTAACCTTAATTGTCTTGCTATCTCTTCAGCTGCTTCCAGGTTGGTTTCAAGGGCATTTTGTTCCTGGTTATTGCTCACACTTTTATAGCCACTGTTTACATCAATTACATGAAGCGCCTCGGTGTGCTCTATAATGAGGTAAGCTCCACTATTCATATTCACAGTTTTTCCAAAAGAAGCTTTTACCTGTTTTGTAATTCCATAGGAATCGAAAATGGGTGAGCCATTTTGGTAGAAAGAAATGATATCAGTTTTGTCCGGGGCAATTCGCTGTATGTATGATTTGGCATCCTGGTATATGGTACGGTCATTTACAACAATCTTATTGAAATCCTCATTAAGGAGATCTCGTAAAATGCTGGTAGTTTTTGTCTGTTCGCTTAGTATTTTACTGGGAGCTATCGCATTTTTCAGATTGGCCTGAATGATCTTCCAGGTTTCAACCAATGCTGTAAGGTCTTCATGAAGTTCTGCTGTTTTCTTTCCTTCAGCAGCCGTTCTTACAATAACTCCGAAATTTTTTGACTTGATGGCTTCAACAATTTTCTGTAACCTTTTTCTTTCTTCCGTTGAATGTATTTTTCTTGAAACTGCCACGATGTTATTGAAAGGAGTAATTACTACAAATCGTCCTGGCAAAGAAATTTCACAACTTAATCTTGGTCCTTTTGCAGCTATAGGTTCTTTTAAAATCTGGACAAGGATATTGGGTTTGCCCCCAAGTACTTCATTGATCTTCCCGGTTTTAATGATGTCGGTTTCATTTTCAAAATTTCCAAAATCAGGGATGCCCTCCCCTTTATAATTAATAGAAGACTGTGTAAACGTCAAAAGCGATTTTGCATAAGGACTTAAATCAGTATAATGAAGGAAGGCATCTTTTTCAAATCCTACATCTACAAAGGCTGCATTTAATCCCGGAATTAGTTTTTTTACTTTTCCCAGGTATAGATCGCCCACAGCAAAACGGGCATCACTTTTTTCGTTATGAAGCTCTACCAGCTTTTTATCTTCCAACAGGGCAATTTCCACTCCCTGCAGGGCGGCATTAATAATAAGTTCTTTGTTCAAATCACTTTGGCGTTTTGTTGCCATGAACCGGTAAAAACACTGGTTGTTTTATCAAACCGTTTGGAACTGTTTAATGGCTATACGGTTTTGTGGGGCAGAATGACGGGATTTCGTTTTCCAATACGGTAGCAACCAGGGAACTGAAATTGCTCTGATTTTATCACCAGGACAATTACATTTTTAAAAGAAATTATTTATTCCTCTTTTTATGTCTGTTCTTTCTCAGTCTTTTTTTCCTTTTATGTGTCGCCATTTTATGGCGTTTTCTTTTTTTACCAGAAGGCATTTTCTAATTTTTTTTTAATTAAGTTTATTAATAATTTTTATTTGTTCAGATCTGTAATTCGTTTTTGTAATTCTGTTTTTAATGCTGGATTTTGCATGAGGGGGATAGCTTTTCCATACCAAAAAGCAGCTGATGTTTTATCAGCTTTTCTCTCATAAACTTCAGCCAGCATCAATATTGCTTCAATATTGCCTGGTTGTATATGAATTACCCTTTCAAAACGGTCTATTGCCTTGTCATATTGCCCAGAAAGTGTTGAACCTTGTCCAAGTACCATCTGGGCAAATACATTGCTGCTGTCTTTTTCGGCCACTTTTCTTACTCTTAAAATACCCTCCATAGGTGTTTCTGAAATAGCTCCAAAAATATAACAGGCGCCCAACCCTACCTGGGATGAGTCATTTTGCGGATTAATCTTCAAAGACCTCTCAAATAAATCTTTAGCCTGTAAGGCTTTCCATTTTTTTAACTGGAGGTTATTCTCAACCCTCAGGTTATCTAAAAACAAATGGGCAGCAAAGGTGAGGGATTTTTCGGAATATTCCAATCTTGCCGCTTCGGCTTCATACCAGGCATATGGCTCGAAAATTTTAGCAGAATCTTTCCAGAAATGAGCCAATTGATGATATATTTCAATTTGTTGGCTTTTTACATCTCCCCGTATTACTGATTGTTCAAGAGTGCCGAGCCAGGTAACCTGTTCGGCCTTAAGTTGTTCTTTTGCATGATAAAGAATCGTGTCAATGCTTATTTCTGATAATTGCGGATTATCAGAAATTTTATTTGTTGAGCTTGAAGTTGCTGTAGTTTTTCCAAAATAGAATATTGCTGCAACAAGACAAATACTTAATACAATTACAATCACCTGAGGTTTCTTCACTAAAATAATTTTCGCTGCGAATTTACCTCAACAAGATGAAAGAAGAGGAAAATTATGTGGGGGATAAAAAGAGGCAAAATTTTATTGATCAGTATCCTCACCCGGACCTGAATCAGGTTTAGTGGCAACCAGTTTCTTTACCTCTGCTACAAACTCCTTGGCAGGTTTAAAGGCAGGTATAAAATGTTCCGGAATATGGACGGCAATATTTTTTTTGATATTACGTCCAATTTTCGCTGCCCGCTTTTTTGTAATGAAGCTGCCAAAGCCTCGTATATAAATGTTTTCGCCGCCGATCAGCGTATCTTTTACCTCTTTAAACATTGTTTCAAGAGTTACAAGAACATCCACTTTAGGTATGCCTGTTTTTTCTGAGATTTGATTTACAAGGTCTGCTTTTCTCATTTTTTAAGGATTTTAGCAGTTAATTTGCTCCAATATATGACTAAATATAATGATAGTCAACAGGATAGACAAATATTTTTTTAAACATGGTAAAGAATAAAAATCTTATAAAAAAATTTTCGCATCTTTTGCTTAAATGGGATAGAGAAAAAAATGACAGGCAAATGCCATGGAAAGGAGAAAAAGATCCTTATAAAATTTGGTTAAGCGAAATCATTTTGCAGCAAACAAGAGTAGAACAGGGGTTAATTTTTTATAAAAAATTTGCTCAGGAATTTCCAGATATTAATAAACTGGCCAATGCACCCGAAAGAAAAATTTATAAATTATGGGAAGGGTTGGGGTATTACACAAGGTGTAAAAATTTAATTGAAACAGCAAAATACATTTCTGAAGAAAAAGAGGGTTTATTTCCGGCTACTTATGAAGAACTGTTAAAGTTAAAAGGAGTAGGAAACTATACTGCTGCTGCCATTGCCTCATTTGCTTACAATTTACCCAGAGCCGTTGTTGATGGGAATGTTTTCCGGGTATTATCAAGAATATTTGGACTGACTGCTCCTATTGATGCTCCAGCCGGGAAAAAACAGTTTGCAAAACTGGCAGCCGAATTAATTGATAAAAAATTCCCGGGTATTTATAACCAGGCTCTGATGGATTTCGGCGCAGTGGTATGTAAACCGGCAAACCCAAAATGTTTTGAATGTAGCTTTAAAAAATACTGTAAAGCATTTTCAGAAAATAAAATATCAGAACTTCCTGTTAAAGGCAAAAAGATAAAAAATAAGACCCGGTGGTTTTATTATTTAGTGATAGAATACAGGGGCAGGCTATTCATTCAAAAAAGAATCCAAAAAGATATATGGAAGAATCTTTATGAGTTTGTTTTGGTAGAAACAGCAAAGAAAACCTCTGATAAAGAGATCCTGAAACAGGCTATAGCCATTGGAATTCTTAGAAAAAGTGCTTTTAAAGTTCAATCAGTTTCGCCCGTTTTGTTCCAGCAGCTTTCCCATCAGAAAATATATGGTCAATTTATCAGGCTTACTCTCAACTCTGAAATAAGCTTACTCAACCTGTTTTCTGTTTCAAAAACCCAGCTTCGCCAATTTGCTTTCCCCAAATTCATCAATTCATACTTGCAGCATTTTCATTGATTCTTATATTAAAAATTTTCAGGTTTACCGATAAAAAAAATTAACTTTAAAGAGCATTGATTTCAGGCGATCTTATTTTTTAAAAAAAATTAAACTTATGAGAGGTGTAAACAGAGTAACGCTCATTGGTAATCTTGGAAAAGATCCCGACGTTCAAGTACTGGAAGGAAATATTGCAGTAGCAAAATTCCCTCTTGCCACTACAGAAACATTTAAAGACAGATCAGGCAAACTGGTATCGCAAACTGAATGGCATACTGTTGTCTTATGGCGGGGTCTTGCAGAATTGGCACAAAAATATCTTCATAAAGGAAGCCTGGTCTATATTGAAGGTCGTCTTCGTACCCGTAACTGGGACGATAAAGAGGGCCATCGGAAATTTGCTACAGAAGTGGTTGGAGATAATTTGATCATGCTTGACAAAAGAACTGATAGCGGTACCGGATTACATCCTGATGCAGGAACGAATGAGGGGATGGGCGAGCCCGATGCTCCACCCCCGGTTGGAGATCCTCCGCAGGAGTTGCCTTTTTAAATATTGCTATTGAAAACTTTACTTTTGTGAAATAGAATTTCAGGCAGGCCATTGACCTGCCTGTATAATTAAGATTGATCACTAAAAATTCTTGCTTTGGATTATCATTCGTTCATTATTAGTATAATTGATAATCTCACATTTATTCTTCTTTCTATTAAAACTCAGGGAACTACTGTCCTTGTTATACTCTTATTTTCATTGATGCTGCTTTCTTTTGTTATTTCCGGCGCAGAGGTAGCTTTGTTTTCATTAAACAGCAAGGATATTAATATGTTGAAAACAAAACAGCATCCTTCTGCCAGGCGGATTGTATATCTATTAAATGAATCAAAAGAAGTATACACATCATTACTTATCTCCGGCACTTTTATAAATATCTGTATCATCGTTTTATCCAATTTCCTGATCAATGAAATTCTTCAATTGGAAAAAACTCTGGTTTCACTTGGCTCCTGGGCTTTTATTGTTGAGTTACTAATAAAAGTTTTCATCATTGCATTTATCCTGATCTTTTTTTGCAAAGTGCTGCCAAAAGTATGGGCAACTCAAAATAATCTTCGGTTTGCTTATGGCTGTTCTTATGCTGTAGAAGGAATTCACCTGCTTTTGAACAGACTTAGTAAAAGAATGGTTGCAATTGCAGATGGATTAGGAAATCGGTTGGGTGTTAACAAAAGCCATAAAGCCAGTTTACAGGAACTTGACCAGGCTATTGATATTACTACTGATGAAGAGACATCAGCAGAGGAAAAAAGTATTTTGAAAGGGATTGTGAAGTTTGGAAATATCACTGTTAAGCAGATTATGCGAAGCCGGCTGGATGTTAGCGGCATTGAGTACAGTCTTTCATTGCCGGAAGTAATTATAAAAACGATTGAGCTTCATTATTCCAGGCTGCCCGTCTATAAAGTAAGCCTGGATGAAGTAGTGGGTGTACTTAATACAAAGGAGTTGCTTGAGCACCTCCAACAAGATGACAATTTTGACTGGCATGTGTTGATGCGCCAACCTTTTTTTGTGCCCGAAACAAAATTGATTGAAGATCTTCTCAAAGATTTTCAGACCAAGCGGATTCATTTTGCCGTGGTGGTGGATGAATTTGGCGGAACCAGCGGCATTGTTACCATGGAAGATGTACTGGAAGAAATTATCGGTGAAATAAAAGATGAATTTGATGAAGATGAAATAGCAATAAAAAAACTGGATGAGAATAATTTTATTTTTGAAGGCAGAATCACCATCAATGATGCCTGCAAAGCCTTGAATCTGCCTCAGGATACATTTGAAAAAGTAAGGGGGGAAAGTGAGTCCCTTGCAGGACTAGTGTTGGAACTGGCCGGTGAATTTCCGGCATCCAATTCAGTAATAACTTGCGGCGATTTTGATTTTACCGTTCTTGAATCATTCAAGAACAGAATATTACAGGTAAAAATAACCATCAAACCTAAAGTAGAGCAATAAATTCATTTATGAAATACTTTCTCCTTGTGCTATGCTTGCTCATCTGTATTATTTCATGCAATACAAATTACACTATCAATAAAAAGAGAGGTTTTTTTAAAATTGATTTTCCCCCAAAGAAATATCAACTCTTTAATCAAGCCGGCTTTCCATATAGTTTTGAGTATCCTGTATATGCCAATGTGGTAAAAGACAGTACCTTTTTTGAAAGTAAGCCTGAAAACGACTGGTGGATCAATATCGATTTTCCGCAATTCAACGCAAGAGTTTTTGTCAGTTATAAGGAAATTGGCAAAAATAACTTTGACAGTCTGGTGAGTGATGCATTTACTATGAGCTATAAGCAACATACGTACAAAGCCTCTTCTATTGAACCTATGCCTTTCCGCACTCTTAATAATATTGATGGCATTTATTTTTCATTGACAGGTAATACCGCTACTGCCAACCAGTTTTTTCTTACAGATTCCATCAAACATTTTCTGCGGGGAGCCCTGTATTTTGATGCTACACCTAATGAAGATTCGCTATCCGTTGTCAATGATTTTCTGAAAAAAGATCTGCAACACCTGATTAATACAATGCAGTGGAAATAACAAGAGGGTAAAATAATTCAATGCCTGTAAACATAAAATAATTTTTCATTCCGGAATGTTTTATTAAAGCCTGTTTTTTTAATGAAAATAATACAGCCATGAAAGATTAGTTTTGCTGAAATTAAGAACAGTGATTGTAATAGATAAAATACTGGTAAGTGATGATGTGGTGGAAAAGCAATTTGTTTGTGACCTTTCCAAATGTAAAGGCGGATGTTGTGAAGAAGGTGATGCCGGCGCCCCACTTGATAAAGAAGAACTGGATATCATCCGGGAGGTTTATGAAAAGATTAAGCCATACTTAAGTGAAACTTCTATAAAAGAAATTGAGCAAAAAGGTAAATACGTTTATGACCACGAATTTGGTTGGGTGACTACTACACTGGAAAGTGATAAGGAGATTTGTGTATATGGTATAAGAGAAAAAGATGGAATAATTAAATGTGCCTTTGAAAAAGCTTATTATGAGGGCGTAATTCCATGGAAGAAACCCATCAGTTGTCACCTGTATCCCATTATTGCAAAAAAAGGGAATCAGGGCGATTATGAAAGAGTAAATTATGAGCCAAGAGAAAATCTTTGTAGCCCTGCATGTGCATTGGGAGAAAAACTTCAAGTACGTACCTATGAATTTTTAAAAGAGCCATTGATCAGGAAATATGGAGAAGCGTTTTATGAAGCATTGAATAAAGCGGCCAAAGAATATTATTCTGAAAAAGTGAGATGAAAACTTAATAAAATCTGTTCAGTTAATTTCCATTCCTAAATTTGTAATATGTCTGAACACAGCCAATCATTTATGGCCAAAAGCACGGTAAAAGCCGCGGATAAAGAACACCGGCGCAAGATCAATTTTAATATTGGCAAGTACAATGCAGTGGTACCAAAAGGGAAGAAACAGTTCAGTGATGTAAACCTGGCAAGGGAAAAAGCAAAAAATCTTAAATGGAAATCTATAGCGAACCTTGATAAACAGCTTGAAGATTTTGAGGCTGCCATAATAAAGCGTGGTGCTAAAGTTATCTGGGCCGAAGATGCACAGCAGGCATTGGATGAAATCGGAAAGATCTGTGCAGAGAAGAATTGCAAGACATTAGTGAAGAGTAAGAGTATGGTGACAGAAGAAATTCACCTGAATGATTTTTTAGAAAAGCAGGGAATTGAAAGCATAGAAACTGATCTTGGAGAATACATACAGCAATTAGATGGCGAACCGCCTTATCATATTGTAACTCCAGCCATGCACAAAAGCAAGGAAGATGTGGCTAAACTCTTTGCTGAAAAATTAGGCACCGACCCAAAACTTACTCCAGAGCAATTGACATTAGTGGCAAGGCATATACTCCGGGAAAAATATGTTCAGGCAGAAGTTGGCATTACCGGCGCCAATTTTATCATCGCTGATATTGGCGGAATTGCTGTTACAGAAAATGAAGGCAATGCAAGATTAAGTTGCTCTATGCCCAAAACGCATATTGTGGTAGTGGGTATTGAAAAAATGATTCCATCCATCAATGACCTTGCATTATTCTGGCCATTGCTTGCAACCTATGGCACGGGTCAGCGGATAACTGTTTATAATACGATTGTTACAGGACCAAGGCAACCGGGAGAAACAGACGGCCCCGATGAAATGTATGTGATTCTGCTTGATAATGGTAGAACCAATATTCTTGCAAACGAAAAACAAAGAGAAAGTTTATACTGTATCCGATGTGGGGCTTGTTTAAATGCCTGTCCCGTTTATAAAAATATTGGTGGCCATACCTACGAATCAACGTACAGTGGACCGATTGGTTCCGTTATCACTCCTCATCTGAAAGAAATGGGTGAGTGGAAACATTTAAGTTATGCCTCATCGCTCTGCGGTAACTGTACAGAAGTATGTGCGGTAAAAATTAACCTGCATGAATTGTTATTGGAAAACCGACATGAAGCAGTAGAAGAAGGGCATAGTGATTTTGCAGAACGGATGGCCTGGAAAATGTGGAAGCAGGCCATGTTACGCAGGAGTATGATGAATATGGGCAGCAGTAAAATAAAGAACTGGGTTGTAAACGGATTACTGAAAGGATGGAAAGAACACAGATCAGAAATGGAGTTCCCGAAAAAATCATTCAACCAGCAATGGAAAGATAAATACGGGGATAGATAATTATCTTCACTTTGTGATTCTTTACAGTCATACAATAACTCCCCGCCTTCAATACATAACTGATTTTATTGGTAAAGAAATCTTCGGTAAACCAATTGAATTAACTACTGATGTTGAAGTTTTCAGCAACTATACGGGCCCAAAAATTAATTATAGTCATACAAGAATTAGTAGTGAAGAGTTAATCATTAAAAATAATAGTTTGTTATTTGAAAATATAATCAAGGATCAAACTGTTAATTGTTTTGAAACAGATGGCTTTAAAGCCTTTTTTAAAACGGAAGGAAATTATCCTTTTGACATTTTTGCTGCTTCCTTTTATTTACTGTGCCGGTACGAAGAATATCTTCCTCATAAAAAAGATATATATGGAAGATATGCTCATGAAAGTTCATTGGCATACAAGGAAGGGTTTCTTGATCTTCCGTTGATAAATATCTGGCTGGAAGATTTTAAAAAAGTACTAAAAGAAAAATATCCAACTTTCAACTTTCCACCTTCCACCTTCCACTTTCAACCCACTTACGACATTGATGAAGCGTATGCATTTAAAAATAAAAGCATTTTGCGGAATGCAGGAGGAATAATCAAGTCAATGGTCAATGGCGGATGGTCAATGGTCAAAAACAGGTTGAATATGATTTCAGGCAATAACAAGGATCCCTACGATTCTTACAAATGGATGGATGCCTTACATGAACAGTACAATTTAAATCCAATCTATTTTTTTCATGTAGCTATTGAAAAAGGAAAGTATGATAAAAATATCAGGCCATCGCATCCTGTCATGCAGCAATTGATAAAGCAACATGCAGAAAAATATTCCATAGGTATTCATCCTTCATGGAAAAGCGGTGATGATGAAAGTTTACTTGAAAAAGAAATTCAGATGCTTGAATCAATCAGTGGGAAAAAAATAAATTCTTCCCGCCAGCATTATATTCGCTTCACATTACCTCATACATTCCGCAGATTGATTGATGCTGGTATTACTGATGATTATTCCATGGGCTATGGCAGTATCAATGGCTTCCGTGCATCGGTTGCTTCATCTTTTTACTGGTACGATCTGGAAAAAGAAACGGGTACCAGTCTTTTACTTCATCCATTTTGTTTTATGGAAGCCAATTCATTCTTTGAGCAGAAATATATTCCGCAACAGGCGGCTGAAGAATTGAAACAATATTATGATGTTATAAAATCAGTGAACGGAACTTTCATCAGCATCTGGCATAATAATTTTTTGGGAACACATAAATTATTTGCCGGCTGGAAAGAAGTGTATGAAGAATTTATTAGATCGGCGTGTGGGCAATAGTAATTGGGAATTAGTAAGATTCACTATTCACGAAAAGCTGAATAGCATTACCGGACGTAGAAGAGTGCGACGCAAGGGACGATGATAGTAGCATTTGAGCCGGAAAAAAAAAATTAAATCCCCTCTGCCTCGGGCTGCTCTGCCGATGTAATTTTATATGCTCTGTTTACAAGGTACACCCCGAATAAAGTAACTAATCCGCCGAGGGCAAGATAAATGGTAAGACGTTCATCGAAAATGAGGGAGCCAAGTACAACGGCAACAATCGGATTGATGTATGCATAAATGGAAGCCTGTTCGGTTGGTAAATTCTGCAATGCATACAAATAACAAACAAAAGCAATCAGCGAACCAAAGATTACAAGATAGGCGATAGCGGCCCACGATTGCCAGGGGATAGCAGTAATGGCAATAGCTCTTCCGGTAGCAGTTGAAAAAGTATATAATACCACACTGCTGATTACCATTTGTAATCCAAGGCTGAAATAAGGATTAAAATGGGATGCCTGTTTTTTGGTATATAATGTTGCGATGGCCCATGTCCATGTGGCAATAACAGAAAGTAAAATACCTAAACGGAATTGTGGGTCTAAAAATTCATTTAAATGATCATAGAAGATGATACATACACCGCCAAAACCCAATAACAATCCCGCGATGGCCGTCGCCGGCATTTTACCTTTTGAAGCAAAGAGACCAATTACTACCAGCCACAATGGAAATATAGCGCCGATGATGGCGCCCAATCCCGCGGTGATTTTATGTTGCAGGGCCAGTGTACTTAGTCCGTTACTGATCATAAAATTTAAAAAACTTAATACAAGAATCGGAATCCATTCTTTTCCTTTTGGGAAAGCAGCTCTTTTATAAATAAAGAAACCAACATAACAAATGCCTCCAAAAAATTGCCGGATGGCTGCCATCTGTAAAGCATCAGGTATATGTTTTACTCCCTGCTTGCTGGCCAGCCAGGTAGTCCCCCATAAAAAACATACCAGGGCTAAAGCAAATATTGCTTTCGCCCTTATACCTTTTTTATGAATAGTTAATGGATTAAATGCCGATAAACTTTTTATAGCATCAGTGGATGAAGAAATAGTTTTATTGAAATCGAATAAAGGCATACCCTCTAAATCTCCCTAAAGGGAGGCTTTGTAGTTTAAATGTTTTTGAAAATTTCCTTTATAAAGAGCCTTTCGAACCCCCTTTAGGGGCCTGCCTGCCGGTAGGCAGGGTTTGGGGGTTCTAATGCTTAAAGTGTCTCATCCCAGTTATCACCATCGCCAGTTTGTGCGTTATACAATATTCAATTGAATCTTTGTCACGAATGGAACCTCCGGGCTGAATGAATGAAGTGATACCCGCTGCATGAGCAATCTTTACACAATCATCAAAAGGAAAAAATGCATCACTTGCCAATGCAGCTCCATTCAGATCGAAATTAAACTGTTTTGCTTTTTCAATTGCTTGTCTTAATGAATCAATGCGGCTGGTCTGACCACAACCTTTTCCAACAAGCTGTTTGTTTTTTACCAGTGCAATGGCATTTGACTTTAGATGCTTGCCGATAATGTTTGCAAAAGAAAGGTCCCCTTTTTCTTCCGCGGTTGATACTCTTCCGCCTGCTTCTTTCCATTCGGAAAAATTTCCTTCATCAGTTGCCTGTATCAGGACACCATTCAATAATGATCGATGCATTTCTGTTTTCTGTCCTTTAGCTTCTGGTTTTATCCTTAATAATATTCTGTTCTTTTTTGATTTCAGTACCGCAAGGGCATCTTCATTAAAAGAAGGAGCAATCAATACTTCAAAAAATATTTCATTGATTGCATCAGCTGTTGACTTATCAATGATGTCATTACAAACTAATACACCACCAAATGCAGATTCGGGATCACCCGCCAGTGCTGCATCCCAGCTTTCTTTTACGGTCGCTCTTTGAGCAACTCCGCAAACATTGGTGTGTTTGATGATTGCGAATGTACAACCCCCATCCCTTAAAGGGGGGCTTTGAAACTCCCTGATTAATTGAACAGCAGCATCCACATCCACCAGGTTATTGTATGAAAGTTCTTTTCCGTTCAGTTGATCAAATAGCTCACTGAGATTACCAAAGAAGGCTGCTTTCTGATGTGGGTTTTCACCATAACGCATTGCTTTTTCTTCCTTATTAAAAGGAGTAACTATAGAAAGCTGGTGAAAATAATTTGAAATAGCCGTATCATAAGCCGTACATACATCAAATGCTTTGATGGCAAACATCCTTCTTTGATCCAGCGATGTTTCTCCATTTTGGCCTTTTAATATTCCTTCTAATAAAGCATAATCTGCTTTATTGGCCACCACTAATACATCTTTATGATTTTTTCCCGCAGCCCTTAACATAGATGGCCCACCAATGTCAATCTTTTCTATGATTACGGCCTCTTCCAAACCTCCTCCGGTGGAGGAAGCTTTTTGTTTCTGTTCTTCGACAGTTTGTTCAAAGGGATATAAGTCCACTATCACAAGATCAATTTCAGGAATATTAAACTGCTTCATCTCCTGCACATGGATGGCATCATCTCGTTTTCCCAGAATTCCGCCAAACACAGATGGATGTAAAGTTTTTACCCTGCCACCAAGAATGGAAGGATAAGAAGTCAGGGTTTCAACCGGCACAACATTTATTCCTAATTTTTCAATAAAGGTTTGTGTACCGCCGGTGGAATAGATGGTAACACCAAGTTCGGATAACAATTTTATAATGGGCTTAAGGCCATCTTTGTAATAAACAGAGATGAGAGCAGACTGAATTTTTTTGTTCATGATAATGTTGAAATTTTCGGCAGGCAATTCGTTAAAGAAGCCATGCCTTCGCCAAGGCTACGGCAGGCAAGCCGCAAATGTAAGCTACCGCAGGTTCATCACAAAAGCTCCTTTTTCACTTACATCATAGTAAGGAATATGAAGTGAGTCGCAATCTTTTTTCCAGTTTTTCATTTTCCAGACCGGCACAGAGCCGTCAAAAACAACTTTCTTAACCTGTAAGGCCTGCAACAGGTTGTTAAAATACAGTTTTGGATTTTTAGATATTATCAGATAGTCGATAAAAATTTTCTTAGAAGAAGGAGAAAATGTTGTACCAGAATCAATCAGTAAAATCTTTTTTCCATTATACTGAACTATATTTTCAGATAAATAATATTTTGAAAGATCCACTGCCGGTTCTATTCGGTTTAAAATCCGGGAAGGTTTAATGTGAAAATTCCGGATAAAATCATCAGCCAGCAGATCGGTATCACCTATAAACATATATTTTCTGCCATCAATAACGTCAATAGCTTTTTTCTGAGGAACATTGTAGACAATAATCTTATGCTGATTATTAGCCCGAATTAGAAATATAGCATGAAATATAAAGAACCCCATTAAAGCTATTACTCCAACTTTTATTCCGGCCTTAGATTTTTCAATGAGCCAGAAACTGAATCCGGTTACTACTACCATCAGTAATAAAGCCTGTAAAATACTTAACTGAAAACCATCCCACAAGGAAAAAGGAAGTATTTCAATTCTTTCAATATAACTGTTCATGATCCAGATTAAAAATTCCAGGCATTTACCTGCGATTAATGCAACTACCGGGAAAAAAGAAATAGCACAAAGAAAAATTTCGCCTAAAACAATAATACTCGATAAGGGTACCGCGACAAAATTGGTCAGTAAAAAATAATTCGGGAACTGATGAAAATGATAAATACCGATTGGTACAGTGAGTATTTGAGCCGCAATGCTCACGGCATTCAACTTCCAGATAAAGTCGAGTATTTTGTTTTTAATGTAAAGCCAGTTGTAAATGGGCCGCATGAATATAACAATGCTTAGTACAGCTGCATAAGAAAGTTGGAAACCGACATCCCAGAGCCAATAAGGATTATAGCATAATAGAATAAACGCAGATAAGGCCAGGGTATTGATAATGGAGGATTTCCTGGTCATTGATTCACCAAGCACTATACAAGTGAACATAACAGCAGAACGTAATACCGAAGGCTGCGCACCGGCCAGCAAACTGAATGACCATAAACCCGAAATGATAAGGACCGGATGTAACCATTTTATATATTTTCTTTTTTGCAAGGGCCTTAATACTTGTAAAAGCAACCAATAAATTAGTCCGAGGTGTAAACCCGAAATAGCAATTATATGAACCACCCCTGTATTACTGTATGATTGAACAAGAGTTTTATCTAAATCATCTTTATACCCTATTAGTAATGCTTCGGCCAGACCCAATTCTTTTTCACTTCTAATATTATTTCGGAGAATATTCAGCACTTTTTGGCGACTGAGAAAAATGAACTGATGAAAACGATTTTTATTTTCAGTTGGCAAAATCTCAAATTCATTTTCCTTTAAATAAATCTGGTGAGTAATGGACTGAAATAATGAATATCGTTTATAATCAAACCCGCCGGGATTACCTGAGTTCTTAATTTCCTGCAACGGTTTTTTGATTATTATTTGCGTGCCATATTTTAACCTGGAAACTGTACTATCTTTCTTAAAATAAATAATAATGGTTCCTTTTGTGTTTATAGTGTCATGTTTTTGTAAAATAAAATCAACAGAAGCATTAGCTTTAATTGATTTGGTTTTTTCTACAGGTGGCTCCAGAATAGTTACCATAAGGGCATCTTCATTTTTATAAGTATTGCCAAACCAACCGGGATGGTGCCGGATATCCTGATGCCAGGCAAGCAATGCACCCAGGGAAATGAAAAGAATAAAAATGGCAAAGCCGGTAAATGAAGAAAGCTGAAACCGTTTAAAAAAGGGGATAAAAAAAATGAGGATAATAAAAATAACAGAAGTCGCAGCAATTATCCAAAAGTAGTACGGCTCTAACTGTAGATTCCATTGTAACAAAATGCCCGTAATAAGAGGAATAAGCAGCCTGATAAAAGGAGCTTTTTTCCAGGTATGAACAATGGGTAATGACATCCTGAAAAGGTAACTTAGTATCTTATTTCTTTCAATACCACTTTGTGGGTATTTTGCCTGTAGTAAGTACCTTTAATCATCAATTTTCTGTATGAAAAAAATATTGCTTGTATTCCTGCTACCTGTTTTTTTGATTTCAAAATCTCAAACACTTCAGCAACTTGAATCAAAAAAATTAAAATTGCCAAACGGATGGAGTCTCACACCGGCCGGTAAAAGCCTATCATTAGGTGACTTACCACTGAATATGACAGTATCTCCCTCAAAAAAATTAATAGCTGTAACCAACAACGGGCAGAGTGTGCAATCAATTCAGTTGATTGATGCAGTAAATGATAGAGTGCTATCCAGTATTATTATTCCCAAGTCATGGTATGGTTTAAAATTCAGCAGTGATGAAAAATATTTATTTGCTTCCGGCGGGAATGACAACCGGATATTGCAATATGCCATCAGGAATAACAAACTTGTTTTATATGACAGTATCAAGCTTGGTAAAAAATGGCCGGAGAAGATTTCTCCCACGGGAATAGAAATTGATCATGCAAAAAAGATTATGTATGTGGTGACAAAAGAAAATAATTCGCTTTATATCATTGACCTGGTAAAAAAAGAAACACGAAAAAAGATTTCTTTGCCGGGAGAAGGCTATGCCTGCCTTCTTTCACCGGATAAAAAGAAACTTTATATTAGTTGCTGGGGTTGTGACAGGGTGCTGGTATGCCGGACTGATAATTATAATATACAGAAAATAGAAGTGGGCGACAATCCTAATGAACTTTGCTTGACTATAAAGGGCAACTATCTTTTTGTTGCCAATGCAAATGACAATTCCGTTTCGGTGATCAATACCCAGGCGGGGAAAGTAATAGAAACTTTAAACGCTGCCCTTTTCCCGGGTGCGCCGGCCGGCTCTACTTCCAACGGACTTGCATTAAGCGTTGATGAAAAAACTTTGTATATCGCCAATGCAGATAATAACTGTCTGGCTGTTTTTGATGTAAGCAAACCCGGATTTAGTAAAAGCAAAGGATTTATTCCTACTGGTTGGTATCCGACAAATGTAAAAGTGATTAGAGAAAAAATATTTGTTACCAACGGGAAAGGTTTTTCCTCACAGGCAAATCCTTATGGGCCCAATCCCCAAAGACCCAAGGAAGAAGTAATTTATCAGGGAGGTGACAAAAACAAGCCAATAGATGTTCAGTATATCGGTGGATTGTTTAAAGGCACCATGAGTATCATTAATACACCCGACCTCCAGCAATTGGCTATCTATTCGCAGTTGGTTTATCAAAATACTCCTTATAAAAAAGAAAATGAGTTGTTAAGTATGGGCGAAAAGGGGAATCCTGTTCCAATGAAAGTGGGTGACCCTTCACCAATAAAGTTTGTCTTTTATCTTATTAAAGAAAACAGAACCTATGATCAGGTGCTGGGTGATATTAAAGTAGGAAACGGTGACTCCTCACTCGTTTTATTTGGAGAGAAAATTACTCCCAACCTGCACAAACTTGCAAATGAGTTTGTGTTGCTGGATAATTTTTATTGCGATGGAGAAGTAAGCGCTGACGGGCACAGCTGGAGCATGGGAGCCTATGCTACAGATTTTTTAGAAAAAACCTGGCCCACTGATTATGGCGGCCGCGGTGGCAGCTATAGCGGCGAGGGAGCAAGAACTGTAGCGAATAATAAAATGTATATATGGGATCAATGCAGTCAAAAAAATATTTCTTACCGCACTTATGGAGAATTTACCAATGGAAAAACTGCCAACATCCCGGTATTAAAAAATCATTTCTCTCCTACCTATACCGGTTGGGATTTAACTGTAAAAGACACTTCAAGATTTTATCAATGGAAAAAGGAATTTGATTCATTGCTTGCGCATAATGCAGTGCCGCAATTCAATACCCTTCGGTTTGGAAATGATCATACAGAAGGATTGAAAAAAGATAAGCCAACTCCTTTTGCACATGTGGCCGATAATGATCTTGCGGTGGGTATGTTTATTGAATATCTTAGCAAAAGCCCTATTTGGAAAGAAAGTGCCGTATTCGTTGTGGAAGATGATGCACAGAATGGTTCCGATCATGTGGATGCACATAGAACAACGGCATACGTGGCAGGAGGATTTGTAAAAAGAAATTATGTGGATCATACCATGTATTCCACTTCCTCCATGTTGCGTACTATGGAATTGATACTTGGTCTGCAACCAATGAGCCAATATGATGCTGCAGCCGAACCAATGTGGCGAAGTTTTACTTCCATGGCAAATACCAAATCATTTAATTCACTTCCTGCAAATGTTGATCTCTCCATCAAAAACATAGCAGTAAACAAATGGCAGCAGAAAAGTGAAGGCTTTGATTTTACTAATGAAGACCGGGTTCCTGATTTAGAGTTCAGCGAAGTAATTTGGTATGCCGTTAAAGGAGAAGTCGTCCCTTTCCCTCCACCAAGGCGTTCTGCATTCATAAAAGTGAAAGAAAAGAAAGATGATGATGATTAGTATGTAACCAGTTCCGATAGCTATCGGGATAATTCTGCTCAATGTCTGTTGCGTTACACACTTATACTTTTAGTAATTCTGAGGGGCTTTTTATTTTGAAATTTTGGAATT
>JAHEZE010000062.1:17991-19422 GCA_023251235.1 Sphingobacteriales bacterium
TTGTTCATTTATTAAAATTAAAAAAATCAATTCGAATGGAAACAGATTCTTTTTCCGCTTATACAATTTTCACTTATTGAACTGAACTGTTTGTTGGAAACCCGTAACTTCATTTTATATTAACTATAAAAGCATGAAACAAAAAATATCTTCTGTAGGTTTATTAATAGTATTGCTTATATTTTCAAAACCTTCCTTTTCTCAAACAGACAGTGTCGCCGCCACAAAGCCTGAGAAATTTGTAACCAGGCACAATATTAAGATTGATAACAAAATCATCAATTACACCGCTACAGTTGGAACCATCATTCTGAAAAATGAAAAAGATGAACCTGTTGCATCTTTTGGGTATACCGCCTACACAAAAGATGGTGAAACGGATATGAATAAACGTCCCGTTACCTTTTCTTATAACGGCGGTCCCGGCTCTTCGTCTATGTGGCTGCATATGGGAGTGATGGGGCCAAGAAGGGTAGTAGTGGATGATCCTTCGCCAAACGGACCTGCACCTTATAAAATTGAAGATAATAATTATTCCATTCTTGACGTCAGTGATATTGTGATGATGGATCCGGTTGGCACTGGCTTGAGCCGTGCTGTTGGTAAAGCAAAGAATATTGATTTCTGGGGCGTGGACCAGGATATTAAATCCGTAAGCCAGTTTATAAAAAATTATGTAAACGATAATGAAAGATGGAACTCCCCAAAATATTTATTGGGGGAAAGCTATGGCACTTTCCGTTCTGCCGGTGTTGCGGATTTTCTACAGGGAAGATTTGGCCTTTCAGTAAATGGGATTATTCTGGTTTCAAATGTCCTGGATATTCGTACACTGTCTTTTAACCCCGGCGATGATTTACCTTTTATTGTAAACTTTCCTACTTATGCCGCCACTTCATGGTATCATAACAGAGTGGTAAATAAATCCCCCAGCCTCGATGCTTTTTTAAAAGAAGTAAGAATGTTTTCATTTGGAGATTATGCAAATGCATTAATGAAAGGTGACCAGTTAGGTGTCGATGAAAGAGAAAAAATATTAAATAAATTAGTTGCCTATACTGGCTTAAGCAAAGACTATTGGGATAAAGCTAACCTGCGGGTAATACAACCACAGTTTTCCCAGGAATTATTGCGCAATTCCGGTATGGCAGTTGGACGATTGGATTCTAGATATAAAGGCATTTCACAAGATCAGCTGAGTGAGTATGCTTTTTATGACCCCCAATCAGACGACATCAGCCCGGCGTTTACTGCTGCTTTTATGAATTATTACACTACCGAATTAAAAGTGAGCAAGGATAAAAATTATAATACCGGAGCTTATGCTTTTCCTGATTTTAAATGGGACTGGAAACACCAACGCAGCAATGGGTTATTTGGCGATGCATCTACTCCCAATACAGGGCCGGATTTATTAAATGCCATGTCAAC
>JAHEZE010000137.1:0-3238 GCA_023251235.1 Sphingobacteriales bacterium
ATAACTCCTGCCTGAATAGCATTCCATACTAAATGGCCGCAGGCAAAAATGCTTACATCGGTTCCTTCAGAAAAAATTTGTGCCTTACCGATTTCAAATGGTTTATCTGATGTAAAAATTGGCCAAACAGGTCTTCCGAATCTTAAATAAACTGGTCCTTCATAATCGGCAATGGCAGTGGTGGCAGCTTTTGTCTGACTATAATCACATGGAACTATTACGGTCATTCCCGGAAGCATTTTCATTAACCCAATATCTTCAAGAATCTGGTGAGTAGCTCCGTCTTCACCTAAGGTAATTCCTGCATGAGAAGCACAGATTTTTACATTCTTTCCGCTGTAGGCAATACTTTGACGAATCTGATCATATACTCTTCCGGTAGAAAAATTGGCAAAGGTGGTGGTATAAGGAATTTTTCCTCCAATCGTTAATCCGGCAGCCACACCCATCATATTGGCTTCAGCAATACCACACTGAAAAAAACGATCGGGAAATTCTTTGATGAACTGATTCAATTTTAATGAACCGGCAAGGTCAGCAGTAAGTGCAACTATATTAGAATTTTTTCTAGCTGCTTCCACAATTCCATCTCCAAAACCACTGCGGGTATCTTTACTTCCTGTTGATTGAATTTCTTTTAGCATGGTTGATTTTTTGCTGGCGCAAAAGTAAGGGTTAAGAATGAATGGTGAATGGTAAGTATTGAATGAATGAAGATTCTAATTCAACTCAGAATTTTTTCCATCAAAAACTTTTTCATCAGCTTTCAGACGCTGTTCCCATTTCCATGCAGTGCTTACCATTTCATCCAGGTCATATTTTGGTTGCCACTTCAGTGCTTTTTTGGCTAAATCATTATTAGCATAAATCGCCATGATATCTCCGGTTCTTCTTGGGCCAACCAGGTAATTCAATTTTGCTCCACTGACTTTTTCAAATGCATTAATTGCTTCAAATACTGTAACTCCATTTCCCGTACCCAGGTTAAATACTTCGCAGTTTGAAAGGTTTCTTCCTTCTGCCATATAATCAATTGCTAATGTATGTGCGTTTGCTATATCACAAACATGAACAAAGTCACGGATACAACTGCCATCTCGGGTAGGATAATCATTGCCATACACCATCATCTTTGGTAATTTTCCAATAGCTGTTTGTGTAATAGCCGGAAAAAGATTCTGCGGTTTGCCGACCGGCATTTCTCCAATGATAGCAGAGGGGTGTGCCCCGACAGGATTAAAATATCTCAGTATTATACATTTAGAGGCTGAGCTTTTTGCAAACTCATTCACTATTTGTTCACCCATCTGCTTTGTATATCCATATGGTGATTCAGCCGGTTTAGGTAAAGTGGCTTCTGTTACCGGGCTGCTTTCAGGATTTCCATACACTGTGCAAGAAGAAGAAAATACAAACCATGGAACGTCGAATTCCTGAACACATTTAAGAAGATTGATAAGCGAATAGAGATTATTTTCAAAATAAAGTAAAGGATTTTCTACAGATTCATTTACGGATTTATAGGCTGCAAAATGAATGATGCCTTGTATATCTGTATTTTCCTGAAAAATAGCAAACGTATCATCGAAATTGCAAAGGTTTACTTTATAATTTTTTATTTTTTGGCCTGTAATTTTTTCAACCCTTTCCAGGATGATAGGGTTCGATCTTGAATTATTGTCAACTGAAATTACATCATACCCATTTTCAATCAGGTCAACAAGTGTATGCGAACCAATATATCCGGATCCGCCGGTAACGAGAATTTTCGGCATGAAAAGATTTTTTGCTCAGGCAAAAATCGGGAAAAGGAAGCAGGGAAAGGAATAATCAGATAAACAATTTTACAATAGAGTATATTCCTGCTGCAAGTAAACCACTCACCGGAATAGTTAGTATCCATGCCCAGAGCAGGTTCACCGTTACACCCCATCTTACTGCGGATAATCGTTTGGTAGCTCCCACTCCGATAATGGAACCAGTAATAGTATGCGTAGTGCTTACCGGGATTTTCAATGATTCTGAAAGGAATAATGTTATTGCACCGGCAGTTTCTGCCGCTACTCCTTCAAAAGGTGTAACCTTTGTTATTCTTGTCCCCATGGTTTTAATGATCTTCCAACCTCCACTCATAGTCCCTAAAGCAATTGCTGAATAACAGGCTAAAGGTACCCACCAAACCATGTGATCTAAACTATACAGTTTAGGATTGCTTGCCACTAATGCAGCCATAATAATACCCATTACTTTTTGAGCATCATTTCCGCCATGACCGATGCTAAATGCAGCGGAAGAAACTAATTGTAATCTTCTGAACCATTGATTTGCCCTGTTAGCATTAAGTGTATTCAAAAACAGTGTAAAAAATGCCATAATAATCAGGATGGTAGCCAGCAATATCCATTTGAAATTTTTTGAGAAAAAAATTACTTTAAAAATATATGATTCATAATGGGATTTCAGTTTGGCCGGATCAAACTCAAGATTTTTATAAAGAAAAAATACAACAAGGATTACCACGCCAAGAGAAATAAGTTTTGGTAAATGACCCTTTCGGAAAGAATTCAGGAACCATAATGAAATAATCAACGCCATGATCATTCCAACAAGTGGGGCTATAATAATAAAACTTGCTGTCTTTAGAATATTAGGATCTGAAGCCATATTAATTGCGCCAAACCCTCCTGCATGGGCAATAGCAGCACCGGCAAATCCTCCGATAAGTGTATGTGAAGATGAAGAAGGTATACCAAACCACCAGGTAAGGAGATTCCATGTAATTGCTGCAATTAATCCGGAAAATACAACGGGTAATGATATAAATTCCTTATTAACAGTTTTAGCAATCGTATTGGCAACACCATGATCTTTAAAAATAAAATAAGCGACAAAATTAAATATAGCTGCCCATAAAACGGCCTGAACCGGAGTAAGAACTTTAGTGGAAACTACAGTGGCAATTGAGTTTGCAGCATCATGAAATCCATTAATAAAATCAAAGATAATTGCCAAAGCGATGATTACTAAAAGAAAGGTTGTCATAAATGAATTTGAAAATTAAAAAATGGCACAATTGATCAATGCATTTTCATATTACGTAATTTTCACATTATGATATTTTGATCTATGCATATTTAATAATAATGGATTCAATCACATTAGCAGCATCTTCACATTTATCGGTAGCAATTTCCATTATTGTGTAGATTTCTCTTTTCTTTATTACATCTTTTGCATC
>JAHEZE010000137.1:3338-6080 GCA_023251235.1 Sphingobacteriales bacterium
CAACCTAAGCGGTTCTCACGGTTCAGGAAGAATTAATAATTACTTAATATAGAGATAATGATTCCTTAATGACCGGGTAACACGAAATTTATATAAGCATAAAGTAACTTGCAGCCCGAAATGAAATAATTATTAAATCAACATTATCAAATGATAAAGTTTACGTTAAGAGCAATTTATACAATCATAATTTGCTTATTTGTTCTTACTTCTTCAGCACAGCGTTATTTAACTGATATTGATTCGGTTTTTTTTATAAAAGATACCGTAAGACCGTTTATAAAGAGATTTGAAAACCTCGTTTTTTCAGGATATTTGCAACCACAATTTCAAATTGCTGCTAAGAAAGGTATTAATAGTTTTAATGGCGGCAACTTTGATCCGAATGTAAGCAACCGCTTTATTATTCGCCGGGCAAGATTTAAAACTGAATATAATTCTCCTGATAAAAATGGTTTCAATATTGCAAAATTTACTTTCCAGTTAGATGCGACCGAAAAAAAAATATCAATCAATGAAGCGAATGTTACTGTTTTTGAAAGTAAATGGAAGTTATTTTCTGTTTCCGCCGGCATGATGGAGCGGCCATTCGGTTATGAATTAAAATTATCTTCTTCGAGGCAGGAGGCAGATGAAAGAGGAAGAATGAGCCAGACACTAATGAATGGAGAAGTGGATTTAGGAGCTACACTTTCTCTGGAAAATAAAAAAGGAAAAGGATTGATGAAATATTTAAAAATTGAATCGGGATTTTTTAACGGGCAGGGACTTACCGGCACAAAAGATTTTGACAGCTATAAAGATCTTATAAGCAGAGCAAATATTAAACCCATTACCGTTTCAAAAAATATTATTCTCTCCGGTGGTATTTCAATCCTTGGTGGAGGCCTGGCAGGCGGATCAAAATATGTTTACAAATTTAAAAACACCGGGAGTTTAAAATATTTTGACATTGATTCTTCCATTGCCAATATTGGTAAAAAAACCCCAAGGAAATATTATGGAGCCGATGTACAGGTTATTATAAAACATAAAACGGGTACTACTGAATTGAGGGCCGAATACTGGAAGGGTACACAGACGGCCACTATCAGCAGCTCAGCAACACCCAGTGAGCTTTTAAAGGAACCTTTGTTTATAAGAAGTTTTAACGGCGCCTTTTTTTACTTTCTGCAAAATATTGTAAACAAGAAACACCAGATAGGTATTAAATATGACTGGTATGATCCGAATACAAAGGTTAAAAAATCAGAAATAGGGAAAGCCGGATCAAATTTTACTGCTGCCGATATCCGTTACGGAACTATTGGCGTGGGTTATAATTATTATATTAATGATAATGTGAAATTATTGTTGTGGTACAGTTTTGTTAAAAATGAATCTACTTCCTTAAATACATATATCAGTGATTTGAAAGATAATGTTTTCACCTGCCGGCTTCAATTCAGATTCTGATAAAAAATTAATATTGCCTTAATAGTAGGGTTACTATTGCTTAATATGGAGCTAACATACCAGTAACCTGCAAAGGGTTCCTTTGCATCAAATTACTGATATGAGTATGCTTAAGAGGATTGTCTTTACACTTATTACTTCTTTGTTCATCTTTGCTTTGAATGCGCAGACAACAAAGCTTTCCGGAAAGGTTACTAATAATAAAAATGAATCATTAGCTGGAGCTTCAGTTTCAATTGCCGGGACAAATACCGGAACCACTGCGAATCTTGATGGTGTTTATATTTTAAACCTGACCATTGGAAAAAAATATGAAATCCAATTTTCCGCAATTGGATATGAGACAAAAAGCATCAGTGATGTTGAGGTAGTGAGCAGCCAGGCTAACGAGCTGAATATTACTTTAGAAATAAAAGTAAAGTCAGGGGACAATGTTATTGTCTCGGCTAAATCAGTATCTGTAAGAAAAGAAACAATTGCTTCTGGAATTGCTTTTCAGAAAAATACAAATACTGTTGCCCAGGTAATTACTGCCGAAGCGATACGTCGATCTCCAGATAAAAATACAGGTGAAATTTTAAAACGGGTTCCCGGTACCTCCATCCAGGAAGGAAAATATTTATTAGTAAGAGGATTAAGTGACAGGTATAACCAGGCCATGGTAAATGGAATTCTGTTAAGCAGTACTGAGCCGGATCGCAAAACTTTCTCTTTCGATATTTTTCCTTCAGCAATGATTGATAATATTATTATCAATAAAGCATTCGTTCCTGAATTACCCGGCGAGTGGGCAGGCGGCCTGGTGCAGGTAAATACAAAAGATATTCCTTCCAAAAATTTTCTCAATGCTCAAATTGGAACCGGGCTCAATACAAATGTTCCGGGAAATGGTTTCTATAAATATAAAGGCAGCAATCTTGACTTTCTTGGTTTAGATAATAAGGTGAGAGCATTGCCTGATAATTTCCCAACTAAATCAACTTTTGGCGCATTAACTGATGCGCAGAAAACAGCATTGGGGGCCACTCTTCCAAATAATTGGGCTGCAAATAAAACAACTCCCGGTCCCAATGTTTCATTACAGGTAAGCGGAGGTTTTACCGGTAAGTTGTTAAAGAAAAAAGTGGGGGGAACAATAGCAGTTAACTACAACAGGAGCATCAAACATTATGAATTTAAAAACTCATTTTTTTCTATCAATAATAGTCTTGCTTCACCTGATTTTATATATTATACAAATAAATATGCTGAAGAAACATTATGGGGAGGGCTTGCAAATTTTTCTAT
>JAHEZE010000063.1 GCA_023251235.1 Sphingobacteriales bacterium
TTTCATGATTAAATAAAATACCGTTGCAGGCAAACATATTATATGCTTCACGGTAATTTACTGTAATCCAGTATGCATATAATTTAGCTACCCCATAAGGTGAGCGGGGATAGAAAGTTGTCTTTTCAGTCTGGGGTATCTCCTGAGCTAACCCATACAATTCTGATGTAGAAGCCTGGTAAATTCTTATTTTCTGAGTTAAGCCCAGTAATCGTACTGCTTCAAGTATCCGCAACGTACCAATTCCATCTGTGTTAGCTGTATATTCTGGAATATCAAAACTTACTTTCACATGGCTCATAGCGCCGAGGTTATAAATCTCATCGGGTTGTACCTCCTGGATGATGCGGATAAGATTAGTGCTATCTGTAAGATCGCCATAATGCAAAATAAAATTACGATGTGAAATATGAGGATCCTGGTAAAGGTGATCAATGCGATCAGTATTAAAAAGAGAAGCTCTCCTTTTTACACCATGTACTATGTAATTTTTCTTTAATAATAATTCTGAAAGGTAGGCGCCATCCTGTCCGGTGACGCCTGTTATCAAGGCTATTTTACTCATGAAATATTTTGCGGTTTGATTTAGTCAGAAAAATTATTTCTGCCGGGATTCAATAATCATTTTCAGTCCTTCCTCCAATGAAATGAGAGGTCTGTTAAGGAGGACCTGCATTTTTTCTATATCGGGTTGGCGGCGTGTCATATCTCCATCGGCTAATGGAGGTAAATGAACGATCTCAGATTTTGAATGGGTGATCTCCTTAATAATTTCTGCGAGTTCTAAGACAGTTAATTCCTGATCATTTCCAATATTCACTACATCATTTATAAATTTATTTTGTAAAAGACAATTAACCGTGGCTTCCATGTTATCATCAATATAACAGAATGTACGGGTTTGCTGCCCATCTCCAAAAATGGTGATAGGCTTATTTTCTAAAGCAGCATCAATAAACTTTGACATTACAAAATCCCGGCTCTGTTTAGGCCCATATGTATTGAAGAAACGGAAGATAGTATATTCTAGTCCATACTCCTGGTAATAAGAGCGGCAAAAAGATTCACCTGCATTTTTTACTACAGCATAAGGTAATCGTGAATTCAATGGTGTAGTATGTTCGTGCTGTGGTAAGTGAACCGGTTCACCATACACTTCAGACGAGGAAGCATAGAATACTCTTTTTACCCCGGTGTTTTTAGAAAGAGTCAGCACATTTCTTATCCCCTGCAGGTCATCGAGAACCATTACCGGGTTGTCAAGAGTACGTTTTACCCCTACTACTGCAGCATAATGAAAGATATAATCAAAACCAAAGGTTTGAAAGATAGAAGCGATATCATCAAAATCATTGGCATCAGCCTTAATAAACCGAAAACGATCTGATTCCGGCAGGTTTTGTTGTCTTCCGGTAAGGTAATTATCAACTACCACTACCTGTGCATCTGTTTTCTTCAAAAGATATTCACTCAATGAACTGCCAATAAATCCAGCGCCACCGGTAATAAGTATTTTCATTTATATAATTGATTTATGAATCCAGAATAAGAATCTAGTTTTAAAAAAAATTATTTTTTTTCAAATACCACTCCAATATAACCTCCGGGAATTCCCCCTGACATTTTTTTCGCAATACTCCCCGGAACGGTCAATGAAGCCAATGCCAGCATTTTAATTTTTTCTGCAAATGTATGATGATGAATTACGGATTTTATATCCAACCAGTATTTTGTCCTCAAATAAGCATCAACCAATACCCTGGCTTCTTTGGTTTTAACTACGTTAATCAGGCTAATATTAAAAACATTCTGTATAGCCCGAAATACTTTTTCATTCCATAAGCCCATATGATGGGGCGGCAAGTTGAAGATTTCATATTTATCAAACCGCCTGAACCATGGTTCATTATTTGGAACACCGATAACCAGTTTTCCCCCTTTCTTTAAAACACGAATGGCAGAAGAAAGAAAACTGTTTACATCAGTTACATGCTCCAATACCTGCATAATGCAGACAACATCGTAGTATTCTACTTTTTTTTTTGTATGTTCTTCAATGGATTCATTCAATACATCAAGCCCCTTTTTTTTACATTCATCCACCGCGGCTTGATGAAATTCAAGGCCAGAAATATATTGGGTTTTCTCTTTAATTTTTTCCAATAACATTCCTGAACCGCATCCTATTTCCAGAACTACATCATCTTTTTCAACTGTATCGTATGCCAATTGATGATCATAACTCCACGGTCTGTAATAATCTCCCGAAATATGCATGCTTTCATAAAACTTACTATCTCCTGCGGCTGAAAACGGGTAATAAAACCGATACCCGGTACTTTCACATTCTCTGACTTCAATTTTATGATAGCCATTAAAGAACCTGCTTACATCAACACATTTAATTTCCTTATAAAGATGTATTATATCAGCTGAATCAATTTTTTCAATAACTTTTGTTTCGGAAGAAGGAAGTACAGGGCTTAAAACCGGTTCATTCATTTTTTTTCCTGAATTATCTTTCTGCAATTGTTTTTAAGTATTCCCCATACCCGCTTTTATTCAGTACTTTGGCGAGTTGTAAAAGTTGTTCCTGATTGATAAACCCTTTCCGGTAAGCTATCTCCTCAATACAACCTATTTTATGCCCCTGCCTTTTTTCAATCACCCGTACAAACTCACTGGCATCGTTGAGTGAATCAAAAGTACCTGTGTCTAGCCAGGCAGTACCACGATCTATGATGGCCACTTTTAATTTACCTTGCTGCAGGTAAATTTTATTTATATCTGTAATTTCATATTCTCCCCTTGCAGATGGCTGTAATGATTTTGCTATGCTGATCACCGAATTATCATAAAAGTACAAACCGGGTACAGCATAGTTTGATTTTGGTTGATTAGGTTTTTCTTCAATTGATTTTGCCATATTGTTTTCGTCAAATTCCACTACACCATATCGTTCGGGATCAGAAACGTGATAGGCAAAAACACAACCCCCATCAATATCTGTTAAAGATGGCAGCAGTAAAGTGAGTCCGGAACCATAAAAAATATTATCCCCAAGAATAAGAGCCACTTTATCTTTCCCGATAAAGGATTCGCCAATCACGAAGGCCTGAGCAAGCCCGTTGGGTTCAGCCTGCACGGCATATTGAAAATGACAGCCAACCTGGCTTCCGTCTCCCAACAATTTTTTAAACTGTGCATTATCTTCAGGAGTTGTGATAATAAGAATATCTTTTATCCCTGCCAGCATCAAAACAGAAAGCGGGTAATATATCATCGGCTTATCATATACCGGCATCAGTTGTTTGGAAACCGCTTTGGTAATAGGATATAACCTTGTCCCTGATCCGCCTGCAAGTATGATTCCTTTCATAGATCCTTAGCCCTTAAAGAGGATTTATAAAGTTGAAAAATATAGTCAGCGTCTGTGATATTGCAATTCAAAGTATTGTTTGTATTCTCCGCTTGTTACATTCTTTAACCATTCCTTATTTTGCAAATACCAATCGATTGTTTCACTTAATCCTTTTTCAAAACTAACTGAAGGCTTCCAGCCCAGTTCTTTGTTTATTTTAGATGCATCAATGGCATATCGTTTATCATGACCCGGTCTGTCCTTAACAAAAGTGATAAGCTTTTCACTCGTACCGGGTGCATTGCCCGTCTTATCATCCATCAGTTTACAAAGCAACATAACGAGGTCAATATTTTTCCATTCATTGAAACCACCGATATTATACGTCTCAAAATCCTTTCCTTTATGAAAAACAAGATCTATAGCAGCCGCATGATCTTTTACATACAGCCAGTCACGGGTATAGTTACCATCCCCATAAACCGGCAATGGCTTTTTGTTTATTATATTATTGATAAATAGAGGGATTAATTTTTCAGGGAAATGATTGGGCCCGTAATTATTGGAGCAATTAGAAATAGTTACTGGCAGATGATATGTTTCACCATATGCTCTTACAAAATGATCGGAAGCTGCTTTGGAAGCTGAGTAAGGAGAGTTGGGTGCATAGGGTGTTGTTTCGGTAAAAAAACCGGTTTTTCCCAGCGTACCATACACTTCATCAGTCGAAATATGATAAAATTTCTTTCCTTCAAAAGATGTCCAGAATTTTTTAGCAGTATTTAAAAGATTAACTGTACCAATGATGTTGGTATAAACAAAATCCATAGGAGAAAGAATTGAACGATCTACATGTGACTCAGCAGCCAGGTGAATAATTCCATCTATTTTATACTTGTTAAAAATTTTGTCGACTGCGTTAGTATCAAGAATATTTGCTTTTTCAAATATATAATTTGAAGCATCTTCAATGTCTTTTAAATTTTCAAGATTACCCGCATAGGTTAATGCATCAAGGTTAATAATATTATAACCGGGATATTTATTTACAAATAATCTTGTAACATGACTGCCGATAAATCCCGCACCGCCCGTAATCAGAATATTTCTTTCGAAGTTCATGTGGCAAAAATGGAAGAGTTTTGTTTATACCACTCATAGGTTTTTCTTAACCCTTCATTTGGCATAGTTTCCGGATTATAATTCAGCAGTGTTCTTGCTTTTTGAATAGAAGCCAGGCTATGTTTTATATCCCCGCTTCTTTCGGGTCCATGAATGGCCTTAATCTTTTTATTGGTTATTTTCTGCAGAGTAGTCACTAATTCATTTAATGTAGTTTGTTCGCCTTTGGCAATGTTATACACCTGGTTGACCGCATTGCTATTTTTTGTGAATATGGCCAGCAGGTTTGCCTGTATTACATCGTCTACAAAAGTAAAATCCCGGCTAATGTCTCCGGCGCCATTGATAATTGGTTGTTCATTATTTAAAAATGCTTTTATAAAAAGAGGAACTACAGCAGCATATGGCCCTTCTGGATTTTGATATGGGCCATAAACATTAAAATAACGAAGGCCGATAAACTCCATATGATACAACTCCGCAAACACTTTTGCATACAATTCATTAATTAGTTTGGTAACCCCGTAAGGTGAAAGTGGCGAGCCAATTTTATCTTCGACTTTTGGCAGATCATAGTGATCACCATAAGTTGAAGATGAAGCTGCATAAACGACCCGTTTAATTTCATTTTCTCTTGCAGCATTAAAAATATTCAATGTACCGGTTGCATTTACATCATGAGTTGTAATTGGATCAATAATTGACCTGGGTACAGAACCGAGAGCCGCCTGGTGAGATATAATATCCATCCCTTCTGCAGCGTCAAGGCATATTGCATAATTTCTGATATCCCCTTCAATGAAATGAAATTTTGGGTTGCTTTTAAATTGAGATATATTGGAAAATTTTCCCGTCTCAAGATTGTCTAAAATCCTAACAACGCTAATCCTTTCGTCATTTATGAGTGTATTAACGAGATTAGAGCCAATGAACCCTGCACCACCTGTAACTAAAATCTTCATCTGGATGTAATCGCAGGCAAAATAATTTGCTGAAATTATTTTATCTGAAAATATTTTTTACCCAATTAATAAATGAACTTCTTTTTGACATTACTACCCCTTCTTCTGTTTCATAATACCCACCACCATAACCATATCCGTATCCATAACGGCCATAACCATAATAACCGTATCCGGGTTTTAGTCTGACATCGTTAAGAACTATAGATATTTTAGGTAGCCTGTTCTCCTGATAAAATTCGTCAATCAGTAAAATCTGCTTTTTGTAAGTAACCCCCTGCCGGACAATATAAAGAGTACTATCAGCAAATTTTCCTAACGTCATGGCATCACTTACCATACCCACAGGAGCTGTATCTAAAATAACTACTTCAAAATTGGCCCTTAACCAATCAAACAATTCTGACACTCTTGAATCAAGTAATAATTCCGAAGGGTTGGGGGGTACCGGCCCGCAACTGATCGCATATAAATTTTCAAAACCCGGAACTTTTACCGGAAGATCTTCAAACTTTGATTTACCCACCAGATATTTAGTAATACCATTTGGAGAGGCAAGTTTTAACCCTGCAAAAAGTTTTGGTTTACGAATATCAAACTCCAGTATGACTGTTTTTTTACCAGCCAGCGCCATTACCCCTCCAAGGTTGGTTGTTATAAAAGATTTTCCTTCGGAACTAAACGAAGAAGTAATCATAATAACTGGTTTTTCAACCTTATTTAAAATATATTGAAGATTGGAACGAATGATGCGGAACTGTTCAGAAACCATCGATCGATTGGTCTTGCTCACCATCATTGAAGAACTACTATAGGAGTGTCCCACTTCTCCAAGGATGGGGGCCTCTGTTATTTTAATAATGTCATAACGTGTATTTATTTTGTCATTAACTATTTCCCTGAAGAAAATGAACATGGCTGGAAAACCAATTCCAAGGATAATTGCTAATAACTGAATCCCTTTCCTGTTGGGTTTTATAGGAATATCTGTTGAATAAGCCAGTTGCAGAATTTTGGAATTAGAAATGGTAGAAGCCAGAGACATGGCAGTTTCTTCTCTCTTTTCCTGAAGAAATTTCAACAGGTATAATTTGCTGTCCTTCTTTCTTTCAATTTCCAGTAATTCCTGTAACTGTTCGGGAATTGACTTTATCCGGTTTTCTGCGGTATTGCTTCGGCTATTATAACTATCAATAACCGTTTGAGTTAATTTCTTTACATTTTGTAATGCTTCAAGCAAATTCTTCCTTGCTATTTCTATCTCCTGGTTTTTGGCAACTACCTGCGGATGAGCCTCTGCGATATTATTGGCCAGCATATTTTTTCTTTCGGCCTGCAAACGATTATATGCCTGCACTTGCTCATCAACAGAGGGATCATCGACACCTAAAGATGAAGGGACTTTTTCAAAATTATTGGCAGCATTCTTCAGGTATTGCTCGATAATATCAATTACCTGTATTTTGATTAGTTGCTCATTAATTAATTTATCTGCATCGGTAGTAATATTAAAATAATTTTTGGTTTGTGCATCAACATCTGAAAGATTATATTTCTTTTTGAGCGCTATATGCTCCTTAACAATGCTGTCAAGATCTGTTTCGAGTTTAGATAATTGTTGGTTGATATAATCCAGGGTCTGATTTATAGTAACATTCTTATCCTCAATACTGGCTTTCAGATATTCCCTCATCAGATTATTAATAATATCAGCTCCTAACTGAGCGTTGGTATAATCAATTTGAATATAATAAATATTGGAACCCGCAATCTTTGGCGAAACACGTATCATTGGAGCATAAACACCTGCCTGCATTGTTGTTGGACTCCATGTAACATTAAATTCTTTGTTTTTGCCAATATTGACTCCGGGTAACTTACTTAACCTGAAAACGCCATACGCATTCTTAAATATCTGCCCCAATGAAAATGTATTTTTCTCCTTATTTATTCTGAATTGCTCATTATTTACAAAAAGTACATTAAGTGAAAAAGAGCGGGAAGAATCATCTAACTCAAAAATTTCAAGACGGAATGGACAACTTTTATAAATATTAAGTGACTTGATTTTTCCAACAGCAAAATAATTTGTCTGGAGTTTGGCAGAGTCTATTGCTCTTTCCATTAACGGCTGAGATTTCAAAATCTCAATTTCTGTTTGTACATCGTTGATACTCTTGGCAAGAAAGATATCATTAAATTTATCCCCCCGACCACCAGTGTTCTCCATTTTAAATGTTAGTGTACCACCCACTCTGTATATAGGTGTTGAATAACGTAAGTATAAATAAGCCACAAGAAGAAACACTGCAACCGAAACGAGAAATACAGGAAGAAATCTTACGTATTTAAAGAACAGGTCCTTAATTGAAAGATTTCCAAGGTCCTTAGTATTGGATTGATTAACCTCCATTAATTAACTAATTCTTTTAATGTCTGAAAATATTATATAATAAAGCAATCATATTAATAATGCTGAATGTCATTCCCATTCTCTGATTAAATACCTGGTCATTTAATCTTGCTTTATTCTTATTTGGATTTATGAGAACGACATCATTCTGGCGCAAATAAAAATAGGGAGATTCAAAAATACTCCGGGAAGAAAGATCAATTTTGCCATATGTAATTTTGCTATCTATTTCTCTTATTATAACAATATCATCTTTTTTCCCATATATCGAAAGATCTCCTGCCAGCCCAATGGCTTCAAGAATCGTTACTTTCTCTCCGGGTAAAGTTATTGGCCCGGGTTTCGAAACTTCTCCCAACATGGTAATCCTGAAATTCAATAACCTTATAATAACGGTAGGGTTTTTAAGAACAATATCGGGTTGATTAATTTTAGTTTTTATGATTTCAGCGAGTTGTGGTTTGGTTAACCCTTCTGCTTTAATGACTCCAATTCTTGGATATTGAATATCCCCATTATTGTCTACCAAAAAACCCTGGTTACCACCACCTGGTGTACTACCTACCAGATTTGAAAGATTATAAATTGCATCAGCTTTCCCGCCATCAGTGGCATCACTATAAACATAAATAAAAAGAAGATCATTTTTCTGAATCAGAGGTTCCACGTATTTTACTTCGTCCTTTTTTGTAGTGTCAGTATAATTTTCTATATAACCAAGTGCCTTCTGTTGAGACTTACAGGATGATAATAAAAATACTGATATACTTAGTGCAAAAAAGAGGAGGAGGTTTTTCATGAAGGCGTTATGATTTTTTATTATTGAATGATAAAAAATAATGATTGTAATTATTTTGTTTTTACCGAAGTTAGCTTAGTCCGTTCAATAGAGGCAATTAAAACATACCCCAAGCTGTCAATAGCCACCTTTACTATTTTATTTTTTAACTGCATCACCTGCCCTTCCTGATCCATCAATGGGCCGGAAATGATCTTCACCCGCTGATTCAATGTTAACTCCATTGGCCTTACTTCGACATTTTCGTATTCATCCATGAATCTTTGTATCGCAATGATCTCCTTTTCTTTTATTACAGCAGGTTTCCCTTCCCAGTAAACAAAGTTAATAACGCCAGGCGTCATTCTTACCTGCGTTCTGTCATCATCATTTACTTTTACAAATACATAAGATTTGAATAAGGGTTCTTCAACAATCTTTACCCTGTCACTCCATTTTCTTCTTACTTTATTTAATGGACAATATCTTTCAACTCCCCTTTCAGCTAAAAGTTGATTTACTTTTTTTTCCCATCTTGGCCGTGTGTAAACGGCTAACCATTTTCGAGCACCCACCAGAACTTAAATTAGACAGCTTCGCCACCTCAGTCACATAAAAAATTTTTATACGACTGGCATTTATTGAAATTAATTTCTATGAAATGAAACTGAAAGCTTCATCCCTGTTGCAAATATAATAGGAAATGTGAGTGGGAGTATAGTAAAATCCACAGATTCTGAATGAATTATCCCCATCAGTTGAAAACTATTTTACTTCAGAAATAGATTGATTTTCTAATTTATACAACTTGCCCGTTTGTGGACATTTTGAGATACCGTCTGAATCGAAATCTAAATTTAGACCTGCCTTACTTACCCAACCAATTTGTTTGGCAGGATTACCAATCATAAGAGCAAAAGCCGGAATATCTTTGATAACAACTGATCCGGCCCCTATCATCGCATACTCTCCAATTTCAAGACCACAAAGAATGGTGGCATTAGCGCCAATACTGGCGCCTTTATGTACCAGAGTATTTTTAAATTCATTCTTTCTTTCAATAAAACTGCGGGGATTAATAACATTTGTAAATACAACAGATGGACCGAGGAACACATCATCTTCAATCAAAACTCCATTATATAAAGAAACATTGTTCTGAATTTTAACACCATTGCCAACTATTACATTGTTATCAATAAATACATTTTGGCCAAAGGTACATGATTCTCCAACCTTACAACGAGACATAAGATGACAGAAGTGCCAGATTTTTGTATGCTTTCCAATCTGTGCTCCTGCATCAACTTCAGCTGTAGGGTGAATATATTTACTAGCTTCTTTCATACTACAAAAATGGATTTTCTTCCTGTATATGCCAATTCATTTTAGTATATTTAATTACCAAATCCATCCAGCTTCGTGAATCAACGCTTTTATTCCCTTGATGTTTTCCGTGGCGCAACGGTATGCCTGATGATATTGGTAAACAATCCCGGAAGCTGGTCACATATTTATGCTCCTCTTGAACATGCTTCATGGCATGGACTTACGCCGACCGATTTGGTTTTTCCTTTCTTTTTATTTGCTGTGGGCAATGCTCTTTCTTTTGTAATGCCTCGCCTGGAAGCTGCTGGTAATGCAGCATTCTGGAAAAAAATTTTGAAAAGAACCGCCCTTATTTTTCTCATAGGACTTTTCTTAAATTGGTGGCCATTTGTAAAATGGAGTGAAGGCTCATTGATATTTCGCCAATGGGTAGATCCGAATAATCATGAAAGTGGTGTACGAATTCTTGGGGTATTACAACGAATTGCTCTCTGTTACTTTTTTGCATCTATTATTCTATATTATTTCAAATCCAGGAAGGCATTTTTTACCGGGCTTATACTATTACTTATTTACTGGATGCTTTGTTATGTTGGCAATCCGTCAGATCCGTATAGCATAAATGGTTGGTTTGGCACCGGCATTGATAAAAAGATTTTAGGCATTGCACATATGTATAAAGGTGAAGGAATTCCTTTTGACCCGGAAGGATTGATGAGTACTTTATCTGCCATTGTTCAAGTGATCTTTGGATATATGGTTGGAGATTACGTCCAGAAAAAGGGGAAAAACTTTGAAATGTTAACCGGATTATTTGTTGCAGGTGTTGCCATGTTAGTTACAGGGTTTTGCTGGGATATGACTTTCCCGATCAATAAAAAATTATGGACAAGTTCTTATACAGTTTATACATCAGGCCTGGCTACGATCACCATCGCCACAATGATCTATATGATTGAATTCAAAAACATAAAAGGATGGCTGAGTAAATTTTTTGATGTGTTTGGGAAAAATGCATTGTTTGTATTTGCCCTTTCTGCTTTTTTACCAAAAGGGCTGGCATTGATACGATTTGAAAATGGTCTAAATGATAAGGGATTGATGACTTACTATAATCCCTGGAGCTGGCTATATCAAAAAGTGTTGATCCATATTCCGGGTGATCCCAGGACTGGTTCTTTGCTTTATGCGTTAAGTGTTATCACTTTTATGTGGGCCATTTGTTACTGGATGGATAAGAAGAAAATATATGTAAAAGTGTAATTAGAATAATTTTATTTGCCCTCCCGGCCTTCTGAAGATAGTTCTGTCCAAACTCCATTCTTCAGCATTCATGCCATAGAGCTTGCCATATTTTTTATACTGCTGCGCCACCATCTGTGCAATACTTCCCTCCCCTCTCATTCTTACACCCCATCGGGTATCATTTACTTTTCCATCATGGCTTTGTTCTATTAAATGCCAGATCTTATCGGCTCTGTCAGGAAAATTTTTATACAGCCAGTCATGAAATAAAAATTTAATGGCGCCATTTAACCGGATAAAAGTATAAGCCGTGAAAGTGGCACCGTTGTCTCTTGCCGCTTTCATGATTCGCTGCATTTCGTGTTCATTTAATCCCGGTATCATCGGCCCCATCATAATACCCATGCGTACACCGGCACTGCTCAATTCATTTATCACTTTCAATTTTTGATTAGCGGTAGTCGTTCTTGGTTCCATCGCTCTCCGCAAATCTTCATTAAAAGAAGTAATAGAAACCATTGCGGAAACAATTTTCTTTTTCGCCATTTCCTGCAGCACATCTTTATCTTTCAGTATCCATGAATTTTTGGTGAGTATGCCTACTGGCTGGTTAAATTCATTACACACTTCCAGTAACCCTCTTGTTAACCGGTAAGTTTGTTCAGCCGGCTGATAACAATCGGTATTGCCGCTTAGCATAATGGGAGTAGCATCCCATTTTTTATGCATCAAAAATTGGCGCAACAACTGCGGCGCATTTTTCTTTACAATAATTTTTCTTTCAAAATCCAGCCCGGCACTATAGCCCCAGTACTCATGTACATTACGGGCATAGCAGTAAATACAGCCATGTTCACAACCTGCATAGGGATTCATACTGTAACTCATTCCTACATCGGGGCTTTCTACTTTGTTTACAATTGTTTTACTTTCCTGTTCTAAATATTGTGTGGGAACATTTGATTCTTCCCAATCATCAATGCCTTCAATATGCTCTTTTGTCTTTTCATTTTTCAGAAACCGGTTCTTTGTATTGATTTGTGCCCCGCGGCCCTGTAAATATTGGCTTGTTTGTTCCTGCTCTTTCACTTCCACTTTGAAATGATCCTGCTTTAATTTTTCTGACATAGAATATGCTGATTTTAATTTTTATAAATAAAAAAGGAGAACAAAGAGTTTTCTCTTCATAATCACACTGCACATTATCTTACTCTTTATTCTCCTTACTCACAACACCCACCCCACATTATTGTTCCAGGATAAGCTTTTATCCAAATAATTGTCCCTGCTTTATATTCACGGGCAGATTCTGAAATTCAAACCGCTGAGCAATCTGGTATTTCTTTTCTTCCACCGGCCGCTTCAATAATAACATTGCATCAGCAATAAATTTTCCGCTGAAATTCTTATTGCTGTATTCCAGCCAACCCTTTTCATATTGCCAGGGAAGTAGTTTTCGTGCAATAGTTAAATGCGGTTCCATGATGAAATGAGGTTTATTATCATCATTGAGTTTCATCAACCGTTGCCCATCTGTACGTATTTCTTTGATTAAATTCTGTATGGGCAATTTGCTTGTTACATCAATGTATATAGTATGAGAGGGAAAGCTGCCAAAATCTTTCAGCTCTACTTTAAATGGAGGATAACCCATCGCTATCGTTTGCAGGCGACTTATAATTCTTTCTTCCATCATGGCATACTGCACAAAATTTACCAGCGTAATATGTGGCTTTCCCCATTTTGCATGACCAGATTTGTATTGCACAGAAAATTCTTCTTTCACTTTCATAATTCTGTTCCACAATTCTTCATGCGGACTCAATACAAGCAAATACTCATATACCCGGTAGCCGGGAATAGTGTTGACAATAGTTTTCATAACCCATCCGATTTAATGTAAAAATAATTACCACATTTATTAGTATAAATTTACTAAATAAT
Source organism: Sphingobacteriales bacterium (assembly GCA_023251235.1). GTDB lineage: Bacteria > Bacteroidota > Bacteroidia > Chitinophagales > Chitinophagaceae > VBAS01. The sequence goes on from JAHEZE010000063.1 coordinate 13,155, forward strand.
TTAGTTTTACAAAAATTATTTTTTATGGAGGGGGAAGAATTTTATGGGGCCGCCTACAAAGGCACAAAACAATTTAAACAGCAACAGGTAAAAACAGCCAACGCAACAGGCTTTGGCGCTGCCGCTGATGATTACATGGAGCGGGGCATTGACCTGAACGAGGAGCTTATCAAAAACAAACCAGCTACTTATTTCTTTCGTATGAAAGGGGATGCGATGAAGGAAGCAGGCATTTTTGATAATGATGTGCTGATTGTTGACCGTTCATTAAAACTGGCAAATGGAAAAATTATTGTAGGGGTATTAAATGGAGAGTTACTGGTACGGCGATTTCATAAAAATTTTTCATCAGCATTTTTAATTCCGGAGAATAACCGGTACAAACCTATTAACCTGGCAGAGTTTAGTGATTTCATGGTGTGGGGGGTGGTTGCTTATTCTATTCATGCATTATGAAAGCAATTGTTGATTGTAATAATTTTTATTGTTCCTGCGAAAGGGTATTTAAACCACATCTCGACAGGAAGCCGGTTGTTGTACTGAGCAACAATGACGGATGCATCATTTCACGAAGTGATGAAGCAAAAAAATTAGGAGTGGAAATGGCGGGTCCTTATTTTAAGGCAAAGCCGCTGATTGCAAAATATGATGTAACTGTTTTTTCTTCCAACTATAATTTATATGGCGACCTGAGCTGGCGGGTAATGGAAACATTGCGGATGATGTTGGGCAAAAAAAATGTGGAAGTATATTCTGTTGATGAAGCTTTTTTAGATCTAAGCATTTTCCCATCGGAAGATTTACAAGCCGTAGCAAAAGAGATAAGAGAAACAGTAGAACAATGGACAGGAATTAAAGTATCAGTAGGCGTAGCGCCGACCAAAGTGCTGGCAAAACTGGCCAATCGTTTATCAAAAAAAGATAAACGGAAAACCGGTTGCGTGGTGGTGCTGGATACAGAAGAAAAAATTATTGAAGCATTAAATAAAACTCCTGTTGAAGATCTTTGGGGGGTAGGTTATCAGTATGCGCAAAAGTTAAAAAATTACTGGAGAATTGACACTTCATTACAACTAAGAAATATGAGTGAAGAATTTGCAAGCTCACATTTGGGTGGTGTGGTTGGCGCCAGGCTGATAAGAGAATTAAAGGGCATTCCATCAATAAAAATGGAAGATGAATTGGTAAATAAAAAAATGATTGCCACTACCCGGATGTTTGGCGACCCGGTAAATGATATTGCTGATATAAAAGAGGCTGTGGCTACTTATACGTCGAGAGCTGCGGAAAAATTACGACGCCAGTTCGGTGCCGCCAGAGTGGTGAGTGTATTTGTTGTATCGAAAGAAGAAAATCACTCTGTAAATTTTAATCGGGGCGCCACTCACAGTAATTATATCAGGTTGCCCGTCGCTACTTCTATTACCAATGAATTAATTAAACCTGCTGTTGCATTGGTAGATACATTATATAAAGAAGGAACATTTTATAAAAAAGCCGGCGTAATGCTAAGCGGCATTGTCCCTGATTCATCTATCCAGGGAAATTTATTTCTATCAGCATCCAAAAACTCCGAACGCAAACTTATGGACATGATTGATAATATCAATTTCAGTCAGCGGGATGATGTACTGAAATTTGCCGCCAGCGGTACAACAAGGGACTGGAAGATGCGGCAGGAACTGCGTAGCGGAAGATATACTACACGGTGGAATGAATTATTTGAAATTTCATAACCCCGAAAATCCAAAATTAGATTTTGGGTTTTCAAGGATCTATTTTAATGCAGGTAAATGCTTTACCAGGAATTGACGTAAACTGGTTACAATTACTCCGTCTTTTGCAGAATAGTCATCACTGGCAGGCGTTATAATAAATTTCTTCTTTGGATTTAAGTCGGCAATGCTGGTATAAAATCCTTTTGATACAGTAGGCGCATTAGTAAGTTTTATTTCAATACAGGCGATAGGTTTAATTCCACTAACTATTACAAGATCACATTCTGTACCGGCTTGTGTACGGTAAAAAAACAATTCAAGAGAAGCCGGTTTTTGCTGATAGATTTGTTCTATCACATAGCCTTCCCATGACGCTCCGGCACCGGGATGTCCCAGTAAGTCATCCAAAGAATGAACATTCAACATACGGTGTAAAATGCCATTATCCCGGATATAAACTTTGGGCGATTTAACCAATCGTTTTTTTGCATTCACGTACCAGGGAAATAACCTTCGTACCATGAATCCTCCTTCCAGGAAATCAAGATAACGAAGAACCGTAGGTGCAGTGATTCCTAATGACCGGGCAAATATCTCAGCGTTCCAAACATTGCCATTTGAATGAGCAAGCATTCTCCAAAAATTACGTATTATAGACGGAGATAATATTACTCCAAACAAAACATTTAAATCTCTCTCCACATAGCTTGAGATTAAATCGCTGATCCATTCCTGGCTATCCTTATCTGTTTTTGCTGTTAAAGCATTCGGAAACCCTCCCCTGAACCAATGCTTTTGAGATGTAATATTTTGGGGGAGTTCTAAAAAATTGACAAGGTTCAACTCCATGTAACGTATACGTCCGGCAAGGCTCTCAGAAACACCCTTTACCAAAGCAGGAGAAGCCGATCCTAATAAAATAAAGCGGCCAGGTTTTCTGTATTCATCAATCAGAGGACGCAATGCGGAAAATAAATGAGGCATCAACTGTGCTTCATCCAGTATCACACACCGATCCTGATATTGCTCCAGGTAACTATGTGCATCAGCAAGCTTGTTTCTATCTGTACTCTTTTCAAGATCAAGATAAAGCATTGCGGTTTTACCCTTTGCTGCAATCATTTTGGCCATGGTGGTTTTACCAACCTGCCGGGGGCCGAGTATGGCTACAGCAGGCACTTTCCGTAGAGCTTTCTCTATATCTACCTGTAGCATTCGCTTTATCATCGTATAAAGCTAAATAATGATCCTTGAAAATCCAAAATCAAATTTTGGATTTTCAAGGATCATTAAATTATCTCAGTCAAATAAACCCCCTTGTTTTCCCTTACTGTTAATAAATTCTGGCTTAATCAGTCTTAACCCACACTCTCTATTTATTTTATCCACGAGATAAACGGTGAGCTCCGGCGAAGTAGCTTCATCATGCATGTGCATAAAAAAATACAGCTCTTCTAAACCATGATTCAGCCAGTATTTCATTCTTTCGATCCATGCATCTGTTCTTGTATAATCGGTGGGGTGTAAACTATTACCGACATAGCGGATAAAAGCCTTAGGAATACTTAAATGCATATGAGCACAATCTCTTCTGCCTGCAGTATCTGTAATAACTGCGCCCATATTAAGTGAAGCCAGCGTATCAAACATTTCTTTTTTTATATCCTCTTTGGCAAACCAGCCCGGATGCCTTACTTCTAAAAAAAATTGCAGATCTTTTGGCAATGAAGCGAGATAATCAAACAATTCTTTTCTTCGATTGGGGGAAAAACTATCGCTGACCTGCACGAAGATGGGGCCAAGATGTTCTTCAAAACCAACAATGCCACGAAAGAATTCATTGGTAATAAAATCTTTTCCTTTTAAACTTCCCCGATGGGTAACACCCTGGTACATTTTGGGGCAGAACTTAAAATCTTTTCCTTTTGCTTTCTCCGCCCATTTTTTAATGCCGGTTTCGCCATACACTTTGTAATGTGTAGCATTTAATTCAATGGAGTTATAATGCTGTATATAATGCTGCAGAAAATCTTTTTCTTTTGTTTTAAGCGGATAGATTTTGCCCACCCATTCTGTTCTTCCCCATTTGGCGCAGCCGAGATATACTTTGGCGTTTTTATTTTTCTTTCCACTCAATATTTTTTTATTGAGTGATGGTTCAGCAGGCAGACTGAAATCAATGTTGTCCAATTCAATTTCCGCAACTCTTCCAAACTCCATATTAATCAAATTTTATTACTGATATTTTTTTGCCAGATCCCATAAAATCTTCTTATCCGCATCATTAATTGTTTTGGTAGTATCCTGCGGCACAAAATGAATTTTGTAAGATTCAATTGCAATTTCCGGTTTTGAAATATTATAACCAATGATGCGCAATGCCTGCACAGGGTTAAAATTCAAAGCAACATTCACATTAGTTGTATCATACCAGTAACCAAACCCATTTTCAGCTAAAGTTTTCCATGAAAAATACCGGCTGGGGTCCACTTTTCTTCCCGGTGCCACATCTGCATGACCAATAAAATTTGCCTGTGGAATATTATAAGCCCTTTTTAATCTATCAAGCAATAATAATAAACTATTCATTTGCGCATCAGTAAATGGCTCGCTGCCGTTATTATCAATCTCAATACCGATACTCATTGAATTCAGGTCAGTGGCATTTCCCCATTTACTTACTCCGGCATGATGTGCCCGGAGTAAATCATTCAGCATGTGGTGAACTGTTCCATCCCTGCAGATTACATAATGTGCACTTACCTGAGTCCGGGTGAGAGTAAAAGTTTTAAGTGTTTCATCACAACTATTCTGAGCTGTATGATGTATTACAACAAAATTGGGACGACGCATCGAAAAATTTGTAGTACCCACCCATCCATCCGGATATTGCAAACCCACAGAATCTTTTAGAGGATATTCCCGCAAAAGTTTAGCAAACGCCTTCGCTTGTTTTTTGTATTGTTTGTTTGTGCTGCTATAAGGCTTGTGAGCACAAGCAGCAATCAAAACTAAAAAGATACAGGTAATTACGATTTGTTTAGCCATTCTGAAAATTAATGAGAAATATTATACCCTGGAATAAATTACATATTTCTCCGGTATTGCCCACCTACCTCATAAAGTGCATGAGTAATTTGTCCAAGGGAGCAGTATTTCACCGTTTCCATTAACTCATCAAACAGGTTTCCATTTTCAATTGCAATGGTTTTTAGTCTATCTAACATTTCTGTTGATTTGTTTTCGTTGCGTTTCCAGAATTTTTGCAGATTAATGATCTGTTGTTCCTTTTCCTCCTTAGTGCTTCTTATCACTTCGTTAGGAATAATTGTAGGAGAACCTTGTTTATTTAAAAAAGTATTCACACCAACAATCGGAAATTCTCCTGTATGCTTCTGATGTTCGTAAAACAAACTCTCTTCCTGAATTTTATTTCGTTGATACATTCTTTCCATGGCGCCAAGCACTCCGCCTCTTTCAGTAATCCGGTCAAATTCTGCAAGCACCGCCTCTTCCACCAAATCTGTAAGTTCTTCAATTGCAAAACTTCCCTGGTTAAAATTCTCTGTTTTAGCAGTACCCAATTCCCGGTTAATAATTAACTGGATAGCCATTGCCCTTCTTACACTTTCTTCAGTAGGAGTAGTAATCGCTTCATCATATGCGTTGGTGTGCAAAGAATTGCAATTATCATAAATGGCATATAAGGCTTGCAAAGTAGTACGGATATCATTGAAATCAATTTCCTGTGCATGTAAACTTCTTCCCGATGTCTGAATATGATACTTCAGCATCTGGCTCCGTTTGTTGGCTTTATATTTATACTTCATTGCCTTTGCCCAGATTCTCCTGGCTACTCTGCCGATCACACTGTATTCAGCATCCATTCCGTTACTGAAAAAGAATGAAAGGTTGGGTGCAAAATCATCAATATTCATTCCACGGCTTAAATAATATTCAACATAAGTAAATCCGTTTGACAATGTAAATGCCAATTGAGAAACAGGATTAGCCCCGGCTTCTGCAATATGATAACCGCTGATGCTGACACTATAAAAATTTCTTATTTTTTTCTGAATAAAATATTCCTGCACATCACCCATTAGTTTCAAAGCAAACTCAGTGGAAAAAATACAGGTATTTTGTGCCTGATCTTCTTTTAAAATATCTGCCTGTACAGTTCCTCGTACTTGTTGCAAAGCTGTTTGTTTGCATTGTTCATAAAATTCTTTGGGTAAAACTTCATCTCCGCTTAATCCCAGTAATTTCAAACCCAATCCATTATTACCTGCAGGAAGGCGATCAGGAAATGAAGTATTATTATAAACCGGAACTGTGAGATTTTTATACTTCTGCTTAATTGCATTATTAACCATTGACCATTGACCATTCACATCAATCCATTTCTCACACTGCTGAT
>JAHEZE010000138.1 GCA_023251235.1 Sphingobacteriales bacterium
AGCCAGGCCAGAAACCGGAAGTATAATTGATGACTCCACCCAGAATGGCCACAATTATTCCGATGATCAAGCGGTATTTTATCAGTATATTATATAATTTCATACATCACTTTTTGAGGACTGCAAAGATAGGCGGAATCTCATTCTTAAGCTGTGAATAGTTGCTGTCAACGGGTATTCTTGGAACAAAGCTGGTTGCTAACTATCACTTCTTTTCTCCTTTTATCAGTATCATCAATATGCCAAAAAATAAAAAGACAACACCTGTATAAAGGTTTATTTTACCTCTTAAAGCACTGCCGAAAAAATTATTTAGAAGTAAAATCAATGAAACAGTGATGAAGAAGAGTCCGATAACAAAATTCAATTCATTAAATCTTTTATACATAGAAGGGAGATTTAAAAGAATATTATATTAAAAGCAATAGTTGCCAGCAAAAGCATTATTCCTAATGTCACAGGATTAAGATACCATTTGCCTTTTGAAATGGGTTCTTTTTTTGTCAATGAATAAACGAGTCCTTTTAATTCTTCATCAGCTTTTGGTTTTGTAGCCAGGCTGACTAAGATGGTAGTAAAGAAGTTGGCAACCCATGATATGGATGCTACTATAAATGCCTGTCCCATCCCGCTACGGATTTCATATAAACCCGTAATCCATCCACCTTTTCCTTCAGCAACAGTGAGGCCATGAGTAAGAGCGGCGGCAACCGTGCCTGCCACTAATCCCCAGAAAGCACCGTGGCCAGTTGTTCTTTTCCAAAACATCCCTAATAAGAATGTTGCAAACAACGGCCCGTTTACGAAACTGAAAACCAGCTGAAGAAAATCATTGATATTATTAAACCCCTTGGCAATATAAGCTGTGACAATAGAAAGCAGGATACCGGCAATGGTAACCGCTTTACCAATGTAGAGATAATGCCGGTCAGATTTATTTTTTACAAAATAGGATTGATAAATGTCAAAAGTGAAAACTGAATTGAATGCGGTTACATTTCCTGCCATTCCACTCATAAAAGAAGCCAATAGTGCCGTAATACCTACACCCAATAAACCGCTGGGATAATAATGTGCAATTAATGAAGGAAGCGTCATAGTGTAATCAAGCCCACCATCTTGGGCCAAAGGAATGCTATAACCTTTCGATTGCAAGGCAGGCCTCATTAATGTAATAGCAATAAGGCCCGGTAAAACTACAATTAACGGCATCAACATTTTAGGAAGAGCCGCAACGATGGGTGTTCGTTGTGCAGCATTCATGTTTTTTGCAATCATGGCTCTCTGAACCACAAGAAAGTCAGTACACCAATAACCAAAAGACATAACAAATCCTAACCCGAAAATCAATGACATAAAATGTAATCCCATCGGGTTTGATTCCGCATTTCCCATATACTTCCATGCATGTGTGAGTTCAGGTTGCAATTGTGCTTTGATATTTGCCCACCCACCGGCATCATGTAAAGCAACAATAACAAGTGGTGATAATCCCAGTACAATTAAAAAAAACTGCAGCACTTCATTATAAACAGCGCTGGTCAGCCCTCCAAGGAAAGTATAGATCATAACAATTCCGGCAGCCACCCAGATAGAAATATCAAAATCCCATTTTAGAATAACTTCTAATAATTTGGCCAATGCATATAATGAGATACCGGAAGAAAATACAGTCATTACTGCAAAAGAAATGGCATTCAGCCCTCTTGTTTTTTCATCAAATCTCAGTTTGAGATATTCGGGTACGCTACGGGCCCGGCTCCCATAATAAAATGGCATCATTAACACTCCGAGGAAAACCATGGCAAATATGGCTCCTACCCAATAGAAATGAACCGTCATTATTCCATACTTGGCGCCCGACGCCACCATGCCCAACACTTCCTGTGCACCAAGATTTGCTGAAATAAAAGCAAGACTTGTAATCCATAAGGGTATGCTCCTGTTACTGGAAAGAAAATCATTACTGGATTTAATTTTCTTTTTAATAATAAATCCAACCCCGATAACAAAAGCGAAATAAACAAGAATAACCAGATAGTCGGCAATCGATAGTTTCATTTCAGGAATTTTTTAAAGCAGGAAAGAGTTATTAAAAAAAACTTATGGAATGAAGATAGAAAAACTAACTTTAAGGTAATAATATTATTTACAATGAGTACAACGGAAAATATCTTGAACGAAGAAAATGCAAATCCTCTTGCCGGACTTGATGAATGGGAAGAGGATGTACTGCGCAGGTATCCTGAAGCAGATACAATTGTCAAATCAAAATCGACAGAGCAGTTCAGAAACTATGATACTCCGGTCAGGGAAACCGTCCGGGAATTTTACCGCTTGAATCATACCTTCCAGACTTATGAGTTTGTTCAGGAAAAGAGAGCTGAATTTTTAAAATTTGATAAGAAAGAAATGCCGGTTTGGGATGCTTTCAATTTTCTTAATCAACTGGTCGATGATTCAGATCCGGATACAGAACTTGACCAGTTTCAGCATTTATTACAAACATCGGAAGCGATCAGGGCTGATGGCCATCCTGATTGGATGATCCTGGCCGGACTGATGCATGATATGGGTAAAGTGCTTTGTTTATTTGGTGAGCCTCAATGGGCGGTGGTGGGCGATACATTTCCGGTAGGGTGCACTTATTCAGATAAAGTTGTTTACCCGGAGTATTTTGCAAACAACCCGGATTTTCAAAACAATTCTTATCAAACTGAGCTGGGTATATATTCCAAAAATTGCGGTTTGCGCAAAGTGAATATGTCATGGGGTCATGATGAATATATTTACCAGATGATGAAGAATTACCTGCCGGAACCGGGACTCTATATGTTGCGTTATCATTCTTTTTATGCATGGCACAGAGAAGGTGCTTACAGTTATCTTTTGGATGATCATGACAGAGAAATGTTGAAATGGGTCAAATTGTTTAATCCGTATGATTTATATTCAAAGTCCGCCACAGCTCCTGACTGGAATCAATTAAAAGGGTATTATGAGGATCTGGTTGGAAAATATTTACCCCCTACACTGAAATTCTGATTGCTGGGAGCCCCGATTAAAATCGGGACGACGAAACATTGCGATGAACAAAGTGACGAAGCAATCTTCAATCATGTATTATTCTTTAGCATCATTGACCTCAATCCAGTATCCATCGGGGTCTTTAAAATAGATTTGTTTTACACCATCCACTCTTGTTGTTACTGTCATCTTTTCACCGGGCCAGTTCTCGTAGTCGATTTTATTTTTTACAAGAATTTTTATGAATTCAGGGACTGATTGTACTGAAAAACACAGATGGTTGTTTTTATCATGTATAGAAATTTCTTTTGCTCCTTCAATAAGATGCAAATGGCTTTTCGGGCCTACACTCAGCCAAACATGTTTTTTATCATGAAAAGGTTCAGGAATTGTATCAAGCCCGATAATGCCCGTATAAAAAGCAGCACTGACTTTTAAATCAAAAACATATTTAGCAATATGGTTCAATATTGGTTTTTGATATGACTGACCGGTAGTAGAGAGGGATAATGATGTACAAAACACCAGTATCATACTTACCAAAAAAGTTTTTTTCATGATAATTAATTTATTTTTAACCGACTTTATTAATCAATTCTCCAATTCCATCAATAAATATTTTTATTTCATCGCCACTTTTCAATGTGAAATTACTTCCGGGTACTATACCGGTACCGGTCATAATTAAACACCCATGAGGAAAGCTGCATTCACGATAAACAAAGAAAACTAATTCCTGAAGTGTTCTTTTTATTTGACTGATTGCAACACTGCCTTCAAAAACTTTTAAATTTTCCCTGTTGATTTCAATCGATATCATTGTTTTACTATCAAGCGGTTTATCAGTAATATAAATACAAGGGCCTAATGCAGCACAACCATCATAAGTTTTTGCCTGAGGCAGGTACAAGGGATTTTCTCCCTCAATACTGCGGCTGCTCATATCATTGCCAATAGTATAACCAATAATTTTTCCTGATGAAGTAACGACTAAAGTCAATTCGGGTTCCGGAACATCCCAGGTGGAATCTTTTCTTATTCTTACTAACGCATGATGACCAACTATGCGATGAGGTGTGGATTTAAAAAAGACTTCGGGCCTTTCGGCTTCATAGACTTTACCATAAAAGTCAGCGCCACCTGCTGCTTTACTTTCTTCCTGTCTTCCCACTTTACTTCTTAAATAGGTAACGCCGCATGCCCAAAGTTCCTGGTGACAGCCGACAGGAGGGAGCAGATCTTCAATCAGGGTTTTATCTCTTTGATTTAATTCTGAAATAAGATTTTCTGCCTTTTGAAGAATATTATCATCATTAATAAAAGAATCCCAGTTTTCATTGCATGAATAAAACTTGTTATCTTTTTCAATTACAATTCCAGTCTTTGTTTTGTAGAGTTTCATATGAAAGAATTTAATCACTCCCCTTTAGGGGATGGGCGTTATCTCAGCTTAATCCTCACTACATTCATATCATTGGTAACATACAATATTTTTTCATCAGTTGAAAAAGCACAATTACTTGTTGATTCAGTAAATTTTATCATTCCTAATTTTTTTCCATCGCTGTTAAAAATATAAACACCGCCGGGGCCTGTAGCAAATACATTTCCGTTTTTATCAATCTTCAGTCCATCCGGCAAACCTTTTACCCCTTTCTTTGCTTCTTCAGCTGCATTATAAAATATTTTACCATTCGTTAATGAATCACCCCCTACATCATATATATACCAGAAAGGTTTGTCAGGATCGGAGCAGGCAATGATCATTTTCTTTTCTCCGGGGAAAAATGCTATACCATTTGGTCTGGTAATGGAATCAACCAGCAGAATTATTTCACCATTGGGTTTTATTTTATACACTCCGTTGAAAGGAATTTCTTTTTTCGGATCCTGATCATTCTGCATTTCTAAACCATAAGGCGGATCGGTAAAAAATAATTCACCGGAACTGTTGTACACTGCATCATTTGGGCTATTCAATCTTTTACTGTTGTATTTATCAGCAAGAGTAATAAAATTCGGAGCCGGTTTATCCAAAGGGGCATCCATTCTCGCCATTCGCCTGTCACCATGCTGGCACATTACGAGATTTCCGTTTTTATCTAAAATCAATCCATTACTGCCTATCTCACCACCACGTTTTATTGTATCAGTATAACCCGAAGGAGTGAGATAAACTTCTTTACCTTTTTCCTCTGTCCATTTATAGATCGTATTGGGTGGAATGTCTGAAAATAAAAGCATTTTCTGACTCTCAACCCATAGTGGCCCTTCACTCCAGTCAAAACCATCAGCTATAATTTCTATTTTGGCATTGAGTGAAATGATACTGTCCAATGCAGCATCATAGCGTTCAATTATACCCATTGTATTATTGTTTTTATTGTTGTTGCAGCATAGGGATATTGCAAGTACCGCAACAATAAAGAGTGATTTCATATTTTTTTATTTTGAACCATAGAAGACATACAAAATGTTTACGTCTTTCTTTTTGCCTTGTATTTGTTATATGGTTAATTAAAGATCAGTTAATGAGAATCTCTCGTCACCACACTACCTGAACTTCCCTGCAGAAAATCCAAATCAGCTCCTTTGTCAGCACCCATTACATGCTTAATATACAAACTCACATAGCCCCTATCTGCAGCAGGTTTTGGCGCTGTCCATTTTTTTCTTCTCCTCTCCAGTTCTTCATCGCTTACATGCAGGTGTAGTTTGCGTTGTTCAACATCCAGTTCAATTATATCACCATTCCGAACCAATGCCAGATTACCACCAATAGCCGACTCCGGTGAAACATGCAGCACAGCAGTACCATAAGCGGTGCCACTCATTCTTCCATCGCTGATCCGAACCATATCTTTTATTCCTTTCTGTAATATTTTTTTCGGTAAAGCCATATTGCCCACTTCTGCCATTCCGGGATAACCAACAGGACCCACGTATTTCAACACCATCACACAGTTTTCATCAATATCCAAATCAGGGTCATCAATCCGTTTATGATAATCTTCAATACTTTCAAACACTACAGCACGGCCTTTATG
>JAHEZE010000064.1 GCA_023251235.1 Sphingobacteriales bacterium
CAAGATATTTTGTTCTTTGAATTTGTGTGCTGTAGTGGTCAAAAGGTCCGGTTTCATAACCATAAGTTGTAGATAGATAATCGCTGATGGCATTTAATTCATCTGCAGTTGGCCTGGCAATGTCGGAAGTGCTTCCGAACGGCGCAGCGGAAGTTGCTGCAAATCTTGTTTGTACCTGTTGAGGCTGATTCTCTGTTTCATAATTAAAAAAGAAAAATAATTTATTTTTAATTATAGGGCCGCCTACACTGAAACCCCATTGCAAAAAGTGAAATGGATTTCTTATAAAAGTAGTCTTGTTTACACGGCCACCCTGCTGTCTTTCTGTCCTTGAATATTTATATACAGAACCTGAAAAATTGTTTGTCCCTGAACGGGTAACCGCATTAATAGCACTGCCAATAAAGCCTGACTGCCGGATATCAAAAGGAGAAATATTTACTGATATTTCATCAATTGCATCTAAGGAAATAGGGGAACCGCCTGCTGGAAGATTGGTACCAATTCCAAAACTGTTATTAAAATCTGCACCATCAATTGTAAAATTATTTTGCCGGTAATTTCCTCCGGCAATAGAAGCACCATTGGATTGCGGAGCAGCACGGGTAAGATCATTTACGCTGCGAAATATACTTGGCATCCTTTCTATCTGACTTCTTCCAAGATTTGTAACGGCCCCTGTTCTGTGAGAATTAAAGATCGGGTTCCTCTTCGTCGTACTGATAATTACTGTCTCAAGAATTCCTTCCCTTTTCTTCATGGGTACATCCAGCAAAAATGGCTCAGCCAATTTTAAAATAACATCATCAAAAGTTACTGTTTCAAATCCAACAAAAGTTACCACTACTTTATAAGGACCACCTACCCTCATATCGTTAATTGTGAACCCTCCTTTTTTTGAAGATGTGGTTGAATATTTTGTACCAGATGGAGTGTGGGTTGCAACAATACTGGCCCCTACCAAAGCTTCACCAGTTGAAGGATCTACGACAGATCCGTTAATACTACTGGTTGTTATTTGCGCTGACAAATAAGTGCCTGCAATCATTACAATTGCAAGAAATAGTAAGGTTCTCTTAAGCATAAATATTAGTTTATTGGTGCAAAGAAAAGGAATTATCCCCGGTTAAATATAGCCAAATATTAACAATTTTATCCTGAAAGTAAATCTTTTATATTAACAGATTTAAGACAAAAAAGGTTGCCTCCCTGCTGCAATAAGCCTGACTTTATTAAAAGGAAAGATGCAGTTAACTTTGCTGAAATGATTTTAAAATGTTTGATACAATTGACAGCGCCATTCAGGATATTAAAGAGGGTAAACTGGTAGTAGTAGTGGACGATGAAGACCGTGAAAACGAGGGCGACTTTATTACTGCTGCTCACAATGTAAGTCCTGCAGTAATTAATTTTATGAGCAAGTTTGGACGTGGGCTTATTTGTGCTGCACTTATTGAAGATCGTTGTGATGAGTTAGATCTTGAATTAATGGTGAATAATAACACAGCACTTCATGAAACTGCATTTACTGTTTCAGTTGACCTGTTAGGTCATGGTTGTACAACCGGAATTTCTGCTCAAGACCGTGCAAAAACGATAAAAGCACTCATTGATCCTTCTACTAAACCTTCCGACCTGGGCAAACCAGGACATATTTTTCCATTAAGGGCAAAAAAAGGTGGGGTACTGCGCAGGGCCGGTCATACTGAGGCCTCCATTGATTTAGCAAGATTGGCAGGGTTTAATCCACCTTACGGCGGAGTGCTCGTTGAGATTATGAATGAAGATGGTACAATGGCCAGGTTACCTGAATTAATTGAAGTAGCAAAAAAATTTGATTTCAAAATTATTTCTATTAAAGATATTATTGAATACAGAATCAAAAGAGACTCCTTGATTGAACAGGTAGTGGATGTTGATATGCCAACCAAATTTGGTCATTTTAAATTGATAGCATTCAAAGAAAAATATTCGAGTAATGAACACCTTGCTTTATTAAAAGGGGAATGGCAAAAAGATGAACCGGTGATGGTCAGGGTTCATTCATCCTGTTTTACCGGAGATATACTTGGTTCGCTACGTTGTGATTGCGGCGAACAATTGCAGGCAGCCATGAAAATGGTGGAGAAAGAAGGTAAAGGAGCCATTTTGTATATGAATCAGGAGGGACGGGGTATTGGTCTTTTAAATAAACTGAAAGCTTATCGTTTGCAGGAAGAAGGAATGGATACAGTGGAAGCAAATCTTCACCTTGGATTCCAGATGGACCAACGTGATTATGGAATAGGTGCCCAGATTTTACGTTTTTTGGGAATAAATAAATTAAAACTGATTAGTAATAATCCAAAAAAAAGAGTTGGACTGATTGGCTATGGGTTGGAAATAGTGGAAAATATTCCGATTGAAATTACTCCCAATCCTCATAATGAAAAATACCTGCAAACCAAAAGAGATAAACTGGGACATGAGATTCTGGATAGTGAGTGATGGCATGACTAATTAATGTGAAAAGCCGAATTCTTCTAACGATCATCTTTTCAATTATCATCTATTATCCAATTTTCTCTTTTTCCCAAAAAGTTCACTTATTCTATTGGCTTCTTTCCGGTATGCAAGACTGCCACCGTAGCGTTTTGATTTATTATTACCCGTAGTGGTAATTCCCGAAAGAAAATCTGCATTTTCCTTATAGAAAACCGTTGCCCTGATAGTTCCGCTTTTATTAATCAGAAACTCGGTAGTAAAATTTGTCAGAAGATCCGATTTAAGTTGAGTTGTAGCGGATGATTGAAATGGCACATCAAAGCTCCCTTCAAAAGTTAAGACTACCCGGTTATTGAATAAAGTTTTTCCGATCGAAACATTCAGATTGGTACGATCGTAACTAACCCCTGAACCCGACCCGCTTGTGCCAAATGGATTAGGATTATAAAGAGAACCGGAGAAGTTGACATATAACCCGGATATTTTAAGTTTGTTGGAAAGAATATTATTTAAAACAGCATTGATCTGGCTTGATAAAAATCCAGAAATACTGTTTACAACAAGATCAACCCCAGAAGAAATAGTTAGTGTAGATCCTATATCTGATGGGGCAAAACTATTGAATACAACCAGGAAAGCAACCTGCTTGTTCAGTTCGTTTTCATTATTTTGAAGTTGATTTATTATAAAAGAGACAGACAAATCTTTTTTAGGTGGGCTTTCAGGAGGAAAATCCAGCTCAAACGAAATATCCGGCTTAAACAAATCCCCACGTAATTTGGCAATTACATAAACATAATCTCTGAAGCCAGAACTGCTGGTAGAGGAACCAATGCCACTAATCAAAGGGGTAAAATCAACTTTTTTTTCTGTTTTATAAACTGCATCAATATTTACTGTTGGATGATAGGGATCACCATTCCAATCAATATAATTATTGCCATCTTTTTTAAGTTCAAATGGTTTTTTAAAAAAGGACTGGAAGGTGAACCGATAATTCCCTTCGTCAATTTTATACCTGCCACGGATGCTGAGCGGTTCAGAAGTTCCGGATAAGATCCTGAGGTTTCCTTCTCCCCGGCCACGTATTTCATCATTGGTCAGTTCATCTAATACAATTTTTACATTTACCATTGGATTTCCCGTAAGATCCACATCGTAAGTCAGGTTGGTTGTATTACTGTTGAAAGACGTATCGCTCATTTCTCTTCCATATTTTCTTTCTACCAGAAAATCCGCAATTCCGCTTTCCCGACTGCTGGTATTAGGAATTGTGATGTATGAACTGTCCTTGCCTGAAGCTGTACCGATAATTTTTATCAACATGTTCGACTGTGGCCCCGTTAATGTAAACGAACCGGTTCCTTTTGCACTGCCATAAAAACTTTTATTATCCTTTGCTGTGGTATTCAACAGTTGCATAGGCAGATTATCGACCTGCGCCCGGATATCAAACTCCATATTTTTCCAGGAGTCGTGTTTAATGATGCCCTGGGTTAGTGTTGCCGTGTGTTTAGTAATAGTGTCAATTAATTTTAAAGTTCCAAGATTCAGGGCATCTTCCCGCAACTCAATTTCAGTATCAGGTATTTTATAAAAACACTGGGTGAAAATTACTTTTAACCCTGCATCATGTAGTTTGGCTTTCCCAATATATTTTGCTTTACTTCCTTTACCAATGATTTTTAGTTGTCCTGTTGCATAGCCCTGAAGATCGGAAAACAGGTTTCCAATAAATCTTTCAACAATTTTGATAGGATAGTTTTCAGGAGTAATAGTGATGATATCCTCTTTTTTTGCTTCGCTTTCTTTTAGAAATAAGTTCAAATCAAAATTCAGTTTTTCATCCGGATTTACTGTGTGGCCATTCCCCGTCAGTTCACCGGTTTTATTATTGTAAAAAACATTAGTTTTTATCTGACCAATCGAATCATTATCAAGTCGCAGTTCTTCAGCTTGTAAATCGGCGGTAATGTTCAATTTATTTACAGGGTCTTCAATGGTTATGTCTCCTGATAACATACCTTCTATCCTGTTTGAAGTAACGAGTAAGGGGGTAACATCACCAATATTGAATTTCTTTAAATTAATTTTTATATCATTCCAGTTACCTATATCAGAAGGAGTGGTTTTAATTGTTACTTGTTGATTGCTTTCTGAAAGAATAAGTTGTCCTTGTGTAATAGAATTTGAACGTAATTCCAATTCTCCTTCTTTTTCGATTGTCCATTTTTTACCGTTCAGGATAAAATTTGATGAATCAAATCGGATCCCGACACCGTCATCGAAGGTTTGTACCCTGGCGTGGATAGAACCGCCTGGAATATTTTTGTTATTACTCTGTGTTACAATTTTTATATCTGACAGGTCGTTTTGAGAAACCATATCAATTTGAGTTGAGGGGAAACTTAGGCTGTCGCTTACATCTACCTTGTCTAACAATCCGGTTAGTTCAAGCTTTTCCAGGTTCCCGTTTCCCTTTAAGCGTACATTCTGAAATGCATAGTTTTTATAGGCAAAGCCCGGCACCTCCGCATTTAATTTCATCTGGTTATTTACTGAGTTCAGTTTTCCGCTGATATGGCTGTTATTAAAACCATGCAGATTACTGTCCAGTAAATTGATATAATCATCAATGTAATTGGTTTGGATGTCAAAAGCAAAAGACTGTTCCTTTAAATCCCGCTGTGGTTTGTTAATATATGCCGGGTAATATTTATTCAGGAAAAGCTTAAAAGAATTGGGAAGATCTTTAATAGAGAAATTGCCGGTAACATGGCCATTCAGTTCATCTGAATTCAGTGTTAATTGTTTTACATCATCAACATATTTTGAATCTATAATCAGTGACTTAAGAGGAAGCGATTTATCATCTTTAATAATAATAGCATTGGCAATTTTTGCATTTCCCAGGAAGTTGTCAATATTGTTACCGGAAAAATCAAAATCAAGCTTACCACTAAAAGAAAAATTCTCTTTAATAAGATTAAGTTGTTTGAAGTTTATGTTATCCACACTCGCCAGGAAATTAAATTTTGGTACTGCGCCATTCAGATCAACAATCCCGTTTAATGTTGCTGTTACATTACTGTCTTTTATTGAAAAATCACCATTGAAAACTCTTTTGTTAAAATTACCTTTAGCATTAAGGTTTTCATAATGATAATTTTTGAAAAAAACCTGCTGTATAGCAACATCAATGTCGGCTGATAATGTATTCCATTTTAATCCTTTACCTTTTACCTGCCCGGTAAATGAGATTATTCCGATGTTATTATTATTGATGAAATCCCCAAGAATAAAATTATCAGATGCGATACTACCCGAATAAAATGGTTCCTTGCCTTGAGGAAGTTTCATATTCAGATCACTGATTATTGTTCCCAGGTTGGTATGTATGGTTCCGAATGTCACGAAATCTCTTAAAAAGCCCGTAAAATTTCCCGAAAAATTAAGAAAAGAAATATTTTGAAGCCTGGGAGCAGTTATGTTTTTGATTACAGGAAGAAAAGTAGCAGCATCGGTATATGTAGTGCGAAAATTATTTGCTTTAAAATCAATAAAAGTTTTATTGATATCTGGCAATCCGGTTAGACTGATATTTCCGTTTAAAAAAGTATTTTGTCCTGCTTCTATGATCATGTCATTGCCAAAGAGATCATCTACAGTTCCTCTTGTATTTCCACTCAGTTTTATTTTCTTTTTCCAGGTTTTAAGTTCCGGGGCAAAAAAAGCAATATCATCACTATCTATTTCTGAGTTTTTAAAACTTGCGGTCATCTTTATTTTATGGATAAAATCACCCAGGTCGCTCATGTCATCATAAGCCATAGCAAAGGAGTTTCGGATGCTGCTGTTATTGGTTTTAATTTCCAGCTTATTAAAACTCATTTCCTTTGGAGTGAACTTTACATCGGCAGTCATTGATTTTACTTCAAATCCACTTCTTTCTTTTGTTTGTAATTCCAGGGATGAAGTAATGGTATCTTTTATCCAATTCAGATTATTAAAATTTCCATTGATGGTTGCGAATTCAATATGACGGCCATCAAAGTAATCAGAAAAAGAAGTTTCAGCTTGTTTATCAACTCTGAAAATTCCATTATTAATTTTTAATTTATCAATATGTACCAGCCAGCCAGACTGGTTCCATTTTAATAATGAATCAATCTTTATTTCTGATTCATTTTCGGGTTCATTTTGAAGCGGAAGATGAGGTTTTAACCCGGAATAATTTTTAAGATGCAATAGTGGGCTGGAGAACAATAAGCCTTTAATGTTAATTTTTTTTGTTGTAAAATTTATTTCATCAGCATCGAGGTTAAGTGCCTTTAACTGAACCAGCATATCCTCTCCGAGCCATTTATCTTTTTTCAGTATGTAAACATTTTTCAGTTCGGCTTTTTTTAAATCAATAGCAATGCCTTCTTTTTTTCCAGATGTTTTTCCGCCACCTGAAAAATAATCCTGGAGAAACTGGTAGTTCCAAATAGAGTCGGTGCGATTTAAATTGATTATTGCATTTTGAAGTCCTGCATATTTTAATTCGGCTTTATCTTTTATAAAAAACCAATCTGTGATTCTCACCTGTACCTGACCGGCAAAAAGAAGGGTATCTTTTTTCTGATCTTCTAACAGCACCCCTTCCAGATTCATTTTGTTGAACAGGGAAAAGCTTACATGTGTAATATGAATTTTTGTATTCAGATTTTTTGAAAGCTTATTGGTAATTTTACCCACAATGAAATTTTGTCCCCAATTGGAATTAATAAAAAGGATTATAGCTATTACAAGGAAAAGCAGGGAAAGAAGGGTCCACTTTATTATTTTCTTAAATCGTTTCAGAACGTGAGCATTTTTTGTAAAAATAGACAATCATTCCCTTAGAGCAAATTCAATACCAGAACAGAGGTTGCCTTAATTTTTGATATAAAAAACACTTCACATTATTTATTAAAAAATAGATTGATAAGGATTTCGCAAAGTGAGAATAGGAGTTTAAAGGGATGGTAACACAGAAAGATTTATTGCTTGTTTTTTGTATCCAGGGTGATCTTTTTGTTTGAAAGATATTTACCAATTGAAATACCAACAGCACGGTTTGCAATTGTTGGTCCATAATCAAAATTATTCATTGTGGTCAGGCTGTAATTATAATAACCATAAATAAACACGCCGGTCTTTGATTCATAACCAACCTGAACTATAGCAGACGCCAGGTAATGTCCATAATCGCCATAGTCAAAAACCATATTTTTTTTTACAGAGGCGGTAGTAATATGGTAATGCTCTTTTCCAAATAAAGCAAAATCCAGGGAAGGACCGATTCTTAAAAACCAATGGCAGGGATCAGTCAAAAAATCATGCTGCAGTAAAAAAGCAAGTTCAACTGTATGGAAGCTTGTATTATTATCAATTGCCCCAAAATCCGGTGGAAGGGAAGGAGCGTTAAAGTTTACTTTATATCATCTCAGATTGTACATGATAGAAGGAGAAAACTCAGCCGCTTCTCAAACGGAATTTTTAATTGAGCGCCGGCATTTAGACCTAATTTGAATCCATTATCTTGTTTTTTTTCATTGATCAAATAATGAACAGTAGTTGCCTGAGGACCGGCAAAGAGACCGAATTGAACCTGGCTAAAACCGGTAATAGTTAAGCAAAAGAAAGAAGCTATGAACAAAATTTTCAGGGTCAGTTTTTTAACTGTTAAAGATTAAATCTGAATTTTTCAGTAGGGAATTTGCAATACCGGGAAAACGATGGCTGGATTTAATCGTAAAAATATAAATTAAATCCGGCTGTTCTAATAAGTTGACATGAAATCTTGAAAACAGAATAACTATATGATTAATAAATTTATGAAGAATCTAATTAATATTTTTTGGCGGGGTCCTTTATTTGGGATCCATTGTTATAGTCCTGAGATTTTCTTTTGGGGATAGAGAGGCTTTTCCATTCTTTGTTTTTGATCATTCTGCCTATAAAAATTATCTGCCCGATATGATAGGTATAATGAGCTAATTGCCGGTTAATAGCATCAATAACTGTCAATAGTTCTTTGCGGATATAAACAGTTTTAAGCAGATCGGCCTCATTGAGCGATTCAAGAACACCCAGACAACAAAGCCATCCTTTATTCCATAAATCTATTAATCGCTGTTTTGAATAATCATGTATCTCAAATTCATCATCTCTTTGCCGCCATTCTTTTTCTCCATCTTCTGTAAGAAAGTTGGTAAATCGGCTGAGCATGTTGCCGGTGATATGCTGAATAATAACTGCAATACTATTCGACTCTGATGAAGGAAGAAAATGAAAATCCGTATCATCGAGTTGTTCAAATGTTTTTTCTCCCAGTTCTTTATAATATTTCAACCGGCGGATAACGGTATCCAGATATTCTTTGCCAAGACTCATGTCAATTATTATTTTTTCACTACTGATTATTAATCATTCTTCACCATCCTTCAGCTGAATCATCACCTCTGTTATCAGCCACGGCTTCAAACTTTCCATTGGGTAAAACTTTAATAACTTCTGTTCTGCCAATACCGCCTCTTTCTACTGTTTTATATCCCATTGCTTCCAAAACTTTTTTTGTTGCATCTGGAAATCCTTTTTCAATATTCACATTATCCGGTAACCATTGATGATGGAATTTTGGTTTCCATACCGCATCTTCTGTACTCATGTTGAATTCAATAATATTTACAATGGTTTGAAAAACGGAAGTAGGAATTGTTGTGCCACCGGGTGTGCCAACAATAATAAAGGGTTTATTATTCTTTAAAATAATAGTGGGGGTCATTGAGCTTAACATCCTCTTTCCGGCTTTTATTGAATTAGCCTCTCCGCCAATGGCACCATACAAATTTGGTGAACCAGGTTTAACACTGAAATCATCCATCTCATCATTTAAAATAAACCCGGCGCCTGCCACTATTGTTTTGCTCCCAAAAGAATTATTCAGCGTTGTTGTTACAGAAACTGCATTACCATTTTTATCTACAACACAAAGATGAGTTGTCTCTTCGCTTTCATGTTGAGGGATATCTCCGGGTTTTACCAACAGGCTGTTTCCTGCTTTGCCCGGAACATAATCTTCCATTCTTTTTTTCAGGTATTCATCACTTGAAAGTTGTTTTACCGGCACCTTTATAAAATCTGCATCACCCATAAATTGGGCACGGTCGGCATAAGCTCTTCTTTCTACTTCCACCATCAATTGTACTGCTTCAGGTGATTCAAAGCCATAGGAAGCCAATGGCCTGTTTTCAATCATCTTCATCATCTGATGAATGAGTAATCCGCCACTGCTTGGCATGGGCATACCTACAATCGTATAGCCTTTATACTTGAATATATGCGGCTCACGAACAATTGGTTTATAGCTTTTCAAATCTTCTGCGGTAATGATTCCTTTTCCTCTTTGCATTTCTTCCACAATTAATTTTGCTGTCTGCCCTTCATAAAATCCTTTGGCGCCATCTTTTTTTATTCTCTTTAATGTTTCAGCAAGATCTTTTTGAATAAGAGTATCCCCAGCTTTCCATCCTGCACTATTTACAAAAACCGGTGTTACAGTATTGTATTTTGTAAACTCGGCTTTTAAGCTGTTAAATGTTTTTGCTTCACGGTCATTCAGTATAAATCCTTTTTCAGCCAGGTCAATTGCAGGCTGAATTAATTTATTAAAAGAAAGCTTTGCATATTTCATGGATTCAAATAATCCTGCAATAGTTCCGGGAATTCCAGATGCAAGATGGCCGCTCAAACTTTTTTCTACTATTGGGTTTCCTTTTTCATCCAGGTACATATCCTTATATGCTTTGCCCGGAGCCATTTCACGATAATCAATAGTTACTTGTTTACCATTGGATAATCGTGCCACCATAAAACCACCCCCTCCAATATTACCGGCATTAGGATAAACAACGGCCAATGCAAGCTGTATGGCAATGGCTGCATCAACCGCATTACCTCCCATTTTTAAAATAGCTAATCCTACTTTGCTTGCCAATGGATGAGCTGAAACCACAGCGCCGTTTTCACAAATAATCTTTTTCTGAATAGCATTGCCGCCTTGATCATAGATAACCTGATGACCATTTCCGGGCTTATAAACAAAGGCAAATAAAACAGGAATTAAAAAAAAGAAAAATCCTTTTTTCATTTTGATAAATTTTGCAATGGCAATTTAAACTCTTCCTGAATCTATGCCTAATATGTTTTTGAATAGAAGGGCCTTCAAAGTAATTTGTTGATTTATGGTGATTCATTTTCTCTTTCTTAAATTGCCTCTTAAAACTCAAGCCCATGCAAAAAAGACTTTTGTTTGTTTTAACAACTATTTTTTTTATTTCTGTCCATGCACAAGTAAAATCTCCAGAAGAATTTTTGGGGTATAAAATTGGCAGCCGTTATACACCTCATTGGAAAATTGTAAATTATTTTCAGAGTGTAGCTGCAACAGCTACTGCCAATGTAAAACTGGAACAATACGGACAAACAAATGAAGGCCGTCCCTTATTACTTGCTTTTATTTCCTCAGCTGACAATATGAACAAGCTGGAACAAATAAGATTAAATAACCTCCGTCTTGCCAATCTTTCAAAAGATAAAGCTGCTCCAATGGAAGAAGGAGCGCCGGCAATTGTCTGGCTTAGTTATAATGTTCATGGTAACGAAACTTCTTCTTCAGAAGCTGCTATGCTTACTCTTTGGGCATTGGTGGATCCATCTAATACAAAAACAAAGGAGTGGTTGAAAAACACTGTTGTCATCATTGATCCTTGTATTAATCCTGATGGAAGAGACAGGTATGTTAACTGGTTCAATTCTATTGCAGGAAAAAACATGAATCCAACAATAGCGGCAAGAGAACATCGTGAACCATGGCCCGGTGGCAGAACTAATCATTACAATTTTGATCTAAACAGAGATTGGGCTTGGCAGACCCAGGTAGAAAGCCAGCAGCGGATAAAAATATATAATCAATGGATGCCATATGTACATGTGGATTTTCATGAACAGGGAGTGAATAACGAATATTATTTTGCTCCTGCTGCTCAGCCTTATCATGAAGTGATCACCCAATGGCAAAGAGATTTCCAGGTAACGCTGGGAAAAAATCATGCAAAATATTTTGATGCCAATGGATGGTTATATTTCACCAAAGAAGTATTTGATCTTTTTTATCCCAGCTATGGCGATACTTATCCCACTTACAACGGTGCTATCGGGATGACTTATGAACAAGCGGGAGGCCCGGCAGGCGGCCTGGGGATATTAACGGACGAAGGAGATACACTTACTCTATACGACCGGGCCATACATCATTACACCACAGGTATCAGTACCATCGAAACTTCCTCGTTGAATGCGGCAAGGCTGGTAAAAGAATTCAGAAAGTTTTTTAATGACGCTGTAAATAACGGAAGCGGAGAGTATAAATCTTATATCGTAAAATATTCTGATAATGACAGGGAAAGGATTAATTCCCTTACTGACCTGCTTGAGAAAAATGGAATTCAGTATGAGGTAGCATCCGGAAGTTCCAGGGGAACATTCAATGGATATAATTATAACACAGGAAAAGATGAAGGCTTTACTATTGATGCGGGTGATATAATGGTGCATTCACAACAACCAAAGTCTGCACTTGCAAGGGTATTGTTTGAGGCAAAAAGCAATTTAGTGGATTCAAATACTTACGATATTACTGCATGGGCACTTCCTTATGCATACGGGGTAAAAGCATATGGCTCCAAAATAAAACTTCAAACTTCAGCGTCTTCCAGGTCAATTAATATAATAAATAATATTTCGGATGCCTACGGGTATGTTATCCGTTGGCAGGGAATTCAAAGTGCAAAAGTATTGGGCCAGCTTCTTCTGAAAGGAGTGAAACTGCGCTTTGCTGAAACTCCTTTTGATGTAAATGGGCTGCACTTTGACCGTGGTTCTGTTATTGTCATTAAAAAAGGGAATGAGAAATTCGGGCAAACACTTTCTTCAATAGTTAATGAGGTATGTAATTTCAATAATATTAAAGCCAATTCCATATCAACCGGTTTTGTAGATAAAGGATTTGATTTTGGCAGCGATAAAGTACATCCGCTAAAAACACCTCATGTGGCTTTGCTTACAGGTGAAGGAGTATCTTCAAGTGGAGCCGGTGAGATATGGCATTTCTTTGACAAGATTCTTGAGTATCCAATATCTCTTGTTAATGCAAATGATTTTGGAAGAATTGTTTTAAATGATTTTGATGTGATCATCATGCCTTCGGGAAATTACAGGTTCCTGAATGAAAAAACATCTGCTGATCAGTTGAAAGACTGGATAAGCAAAGGTGGCAGACTGGTGGCAATTGAAGGGGGAGTAGGTCAATTAGCTAAACTAGATTGGACTATTAAAGCAAAGAAATCCGAAGACAGTGTTGACAAGAAAGATATTTATAATTCTTTGCAGGTTTATGAAGAAAGGGAAAGAGATTTTATTTCATCAAGTATTCCTGGATCAATATATAAAGTAGAACTGGATAATTCACATCCGCTTGCGTTTGGTTATCCTAACTATTATTATACCTTAAAACAGGATGATGCAATGTATGAGTTTATCAAAGATGGCGGATGGAATGTGGGAGTGATCAAAAAAGAAAATCAGGTTGCAGGATTTGTTGGTACAAAATTAAAGGATAAGCTCAAAGACGGACTTCTTTTTGGTGTTCAGGATATTGGATCAGGAGAAGTCGTATATCTTGCTGACGATGTCTTATTCCGCAATTTTTGGGAAAACGGTAAGCTTATGTTTTGTAATGCTGTGTTTTTTGTGGGGCAGTGATTTCTTTTTTATAATCCTCACTTTGATTGAATACCACATTTCTAAAAAAGCTATCAGGATGTTAAATGAAAGGAGGAGAGTTATAAACGGCTGGCAATCTTTCATAACAAAACTTATATTCGCTGATTAATTTTTCCTGATGAAAAAAATATTCAACCTGACTCTTATTTTTATCTACTCTTTTCGTCTCTTAGCTCAACAACCCGTCAGCTGGTCATCTGCAGATATGTACCAGGCCATAAAAAAATTAAATGTTCTGGGTTCGGTACTCTATGTGGCTGCTCATCCTGATGATGAGAACACCAGGCTGATAGCTTATTTGTCTAAAGATAAACTATACCGCACCGGTTACTTATCAATGACAAGAGGAGATGGAGGACAAAACCTGATTGGTAATGAACAGGGAATTGATTTAGGACTCATCAGGACTCAAGAGCTCCTTTCCGCGAGAAGAATAGATGGAGGCGAACAATTTTTTACAAGAGCATTTGATTTTGGATATTCAAAAAATCCTGAAGAAACATTTGCAAAATGGGATAAAGAAAAAATTCTGAGTGACGTGGTATGGGTGATAAGAAAATTTCAACCCGATGTTATCATCACACGTTTCCCGACAACAGGAGAGGGAGGACATGGCCATCATACCGCTTCCGCCATTTTAGCTAATGAAGCATTTACCGCCGCTGCTGATCCAACAGAGTTTCCTGACCAGTTAAAATTTGTAAAACCATGGCAGGCAAAAAGAATACTCTGGAACACTTTCAACTTCGGTTCTACAAATACTACCAACGATAATCAATTTAAATTTGATGTGGGAGGTTATAATCCTTTACTTGGAAAAAGTTATGGAGAAATAGCTGCCGAAAGCAGAAGCCAGCACAAAAGCCAGGGATTTGGAGTTCCTGCCGGAAGAGGTGAGGCGATTGAATTTTTTAAAACGACAGGAGGCGATGCTCCGGCAAACGATCTTTTTGATAATGTTGATTTGAGCTGGAAAAAAGTAAAGGGTGGAGACGTTATTGAAAAGTTGGCCGACAATCTTGTTTCTTCATTTGATTTCCTTCATCCCGAAAAATCAGTTAAAGCCCTGGTAGAATTATATAATGCGATGCGCAATCTTCCAGAAGGTTATTGGAAAGAAAAAAAATTGAAAGAGGTACAGCAATTAATAGAACAATGCACGGGATTATGGACTGATATTTATACGACAGAACAATTTGCCGTGCAAACAGATTCGATCCGTTTTAATTTTCAATTTAATAACAGGTTAGGTGTAAATGCTGTGGTTACAAAAATTTCTGTAGATGGGTTTGATTCAGCAATAAACCAGCCACTGGCAAAAAACAAGAATATAAATTTTGCAAAAACTTTTTTTGTTCCTGCCACTAAACCAATCACTCAGCCTTATTGGCTCGTGAGTAAAATGGAAGAAGGGCATTTTAATGTAAATGATCAGTCAAAGATCGGGATACCGGATATTGAGCCATCTTATCTTGTTAATATTACAATGAATATTGAAGGAACTGATCTGAATTTTATTAAACCGGTGAAATATAAATATACTGACCCGGTGAGAGGGGAGTTATACTGGCCTTTGGTTGTAACGCCACCGGTCATTATCAGCCCTGCTGAAGATATGAGGATTGTTGTTAATAATAAAGATGTTCCGCAGGGAACTATTTCTGTAAAAGGAATGAAAAAAGATTTCCAGGGAAAAATGAATGCGGTGATTGAAAAAGAAGATAAACAGGTTGAAGAATTTTCATTTAGCCCGCAGCAGTTCATTTTTGGATCAAAAAACCAGGCATTGGAAATTTCATATAAAGGGCAACCCGGGAAAAAAGATGCGAATATTTTATTTGAGGTCATTGATTCAATCAAAAAAAGTATTTCTGTGAATGATAAGCATGAGATAAAATATGATCATATTCCATCGATTAATTATTTTCATGAAGCATCTGTCGCTTTCAGGTCAGTGGATGTAAAAATTTACGGAAAAAAAATTGGCTATATCGTTGGCGCCGGTGATAAAGTGCCCGAAGCATTGGAGCAAATGGGTTACGAAGTTAACCGGCTTACAAAAAAAGAACTTTTAAAAAATGATCTCAGTAAATTCGATGCAATCATTGCCGGAGTTCGTGCATACAATACCCTTGACTGGCTTGGGAATGATTATGACAAGTTGATGAGTTATGTAGAGCAGGGAGGCAATTTTATTGTTCAATATAATACTATTAATTTTATTAGTTCTGTTACTTCAAAGATCGGCCCGTATAAATTTACTATTTCAAGAAACAGGGTGACCGATGAAAATGCCACTGTGAATATTTTAAAACCAGATCATCCGGCGCTGAATTTTCCCAACCAGATCACACAGGATGATTTTAAAGGATGGATTCAGGAACGAAGTGTTTACGACGCTGCCGATTGGGATAAAGATAAATTTGAAACAATACTCTCCATGAATGATCCCGGTGAAAAACCGGATGAAGGAAGTTTGATTGTTGCAAAATATGGAAAAGGATATTTCACCTACACTGGATTAGTTTTTTTCAGGGAACTACCGGCCGGAGTAGCGGGATCCTACAGACTTTTAGCAAATCTTATTGCTTTAAATAGAAAAAAGGCATTTTAATGAGTTCATTTCAGGAGAGCAGACGAACAATGGCAGTAGTTATTACAATTGTTCTTGGATTATTGCTGGGGTTTTTAATTAAGAGAGTAACTATAGGCTTGATTATCGGGCTTGGGTTAGGTTTGTTTTTATCCGGGTTGGTTAAAAGAAAATAAAAATCAGCGACATGAATAATGATGAAAACAAGTCACCTTTATTTAAAACCTGGAGACAGTGGTATGTTTTTGTTATTGTATTTCTGATTTTGATGATTGTTTTATTGAGTCTTTTTACTAAAGCATTTTCATGAGCCAACTGGACTGGATAATACTTGCCATCACGTTAGCAGGCATTATTGCTTACGGTTTATACAAAAGCCGCACTTCCCATAATCTTGAAGGATATATACTGGCCAACCGTAGTATGCCATGGGGACTTGTTTTATTAAGCATCATGGGTACACAGGCCAGTGCCATCACTTTTTTATCAGCTCCGGGACAAGCTTACACGGATGGCATGCGATTCGTTCAATATTATTTTGGACTACCTATTGCCATGGTGGTTATCAGTATATTTTTTGTTCCTGTATTCAGCAGGCTGAAAGTTTTTACTGCTTATGAATACCTCGAAAACCGATTTGATGGTAAAACAAGAACACTGACTTCATTTTTATTTTTTCTTCAACGTGGACTTTCAACAGGCATCAGTGTATTTGCTCCTTCTATTATTCTTTCTTCTTTACTGGGTTGGAATATTTACTGGACTAATCTTTTTATGGGTGGTTTGTTGATTATCTATACAATGTCAGGTGGTGCAAAAGCGGTTGCTTATACTCAGCAATTGCAGCTTATTATCATTTTCATCGGAATGTTTCTGGCGGGTTATATGGTAGTACATATGCTTCCAAAGAATGTAAGTTTTTCAGATGCCCTTGTGGTGAGCGGAAAATTGGGAAGATTAAATGCAATCACAACAGGATTTACAAAGAATAGGTTTAACTGGAGCGATCAGTATAATTTGTTCAGTGGAATCATTGGAGGATTTTTCCTGGCTCTTTCTTATTTCGGAACAGACCAGAGCCAGGTAGGCAGATACCTTACAGCAAAATCATTAAAAGAAAGCCGGGTAGGTTTATTAATGAATGGGCTGGTAAAAGTGCCGATGCAATTCCTGATTCTTTTAATTGGAGCATTACTGTTTACTTTTTACCAGTTTAATAAAGCGCCGGTATTTTTTAATAAGGTACAGTTGACTAAATTGGAGAACTCTGTGAAGAAAGATTCTTTTTCAGTCTTGCAGAACCAGTATGATTCACTTGCAATTAAAAAACAGGAAACAGTAGTTACTTATTCTGCTGCGGCTGATAATAAAAATCATCAGGTAGAAGATGAATCCATTTCATCCTTGCGAATACTGCAACATCAATCAGATAGTTTAAGAAAAAAAGTAAAGGGATGGCTGGATAGTAAAGTAATAGGAGGGGATGGGAATGATACGAATTATATCTTTCTCAGTTTTGTTGTGGCGAATTTGCCCGTTGGGTTGGTAGGCTTGCTGATAGCCATAATTTTTATTGCATCATGGGGAAGTATTGCGGCAGCTATCAATTCGCTTGCTTCTTGCTCGATGGTTGACCTTCACCGAAGATTTACAAAAAACATCGATAGTGGAGAAGATGAATACAGGCTTTCCAAGTGGTATACGCTGGGGTGGGGTGTATTTTGTATAGTTGTTGCCATGTTCACCTATAATATCGGTAACAGTCTTATTGAGGCAGTAAATATTCTTGGATCATTATTTTATGGAGTAATACTTGGAGTATTTCTTGTTGCACTCTTTTTAAAAAATATCAGGAATGGCAATGCGGTCTTCTGGGGAGCCATACTGGCTGAGTTGTTAGTGCTTACTGTGTTTATGCTTACCAAACTAAATCCTCCTGTTTTCAAAATTGGTTTTCTCTGGTTAAATCCGATCGGAGCATTCGGAGTAATATTTTTCACTTTATTACTTCATCCCATTCTTAATAAAAAAATAAACCCTGCCGGTTAGGGCAGGGCTTATATTCATTAAAAGAAAATTTATTTTAACTCTTTCTGTAATTTCTCATTTAAAGAAACATAATCATCATTCTTTGCTTTCTTGGCTATTTCAATTGATTTATTGGAAGCAGCGATTGCATCCGCTTTCTTTCCAAGTTTAGCTAAAGCACGGGCTTTTTGATATTGTACCCAGAATGCATCAGGGTTTTGAGTATAAGCTTTGTCCAGCCATTCAACAGCTTTGTTCAGATCTTTTCCGTTATCAATGTAATACTGGGCAGCCTGGAAATAAGGTTTGTTATCTTTCTCTAATGCATCTTTGATCTGCTGCATCACCTGACTGTCAACATCGGCAGTAACAGAGAATCCTACATATATATTATCCCACACCAGTCCTATTGTACAGCTATTATTTTTAATATTATCCACATTAATCATGAATGTTTCAATTGAAAATGGAAGAGTCGATGGTTGAGTTTGTATCCTTACTACATCCTGATCTTGTTTATAAGCGGCCGGACTTGTTACATCCGTTTGCTTAGTGATGATGATTGTCCATTCTGTTTCACCAGGTATCGTCAGTAAGCCATACTTTCCGGCGACAACTTTTTTATCAGCAATCATTACATCTTCGCCAAATGTAATAGTAGTGGCGCTATTGGCACCTGTTCTCCATACTTTTCCATAAGGAACAAGGTCGCCAAAAATTTTTCTGCCCTTAACTCCCGGACGGGAATAGGAGATTTCAATGGAGGATAAAGCAAAATCCTGTTTGAAAGTAGCGGGGGCACTGGGAAAAGGAGTTTTCAATTCCTGAGCCTGAACTGTGCAAATGGATAAAATGACAATTGCACTAATGATAATTTTTTTCATGATATAGTGTGTTTTTGGAGGACAAAGATAGGGGAATAGATAATAGACCTGTCCGTCGTAATTTCATGGTAGCAGGATGATAATTTTTTAAGATGATAGTTGGGTAATGTTATGAATGGCTTTCAAATTAAATTCTTGCTATTGTAGTTTTCCACTTGAATCCTATTTAATTGCTATTCCTCTTTGGTAAATTAGCGATATAAGCCGAAGAAATTATTACGTCATGTATATACTGTGTGAATTTTTGCTAAATAGAAATACCGAACCCTGAGGAGTGCGACGCAACGAAAGTTAAATCAGGGCGGCGCTGTCGGGCTAATAAATATTTTATTATTTAAACGCCGGATGAAACTGCTCCAATGTTTTTCGTAAGAACTCCCGATCAAGATGAGTATAGATCTGGGTAGTGATGATGCTTTCATT
>JAHEZE010000065.1 GCA_023251235.1 Sphingobacteriales bacterium
GTTTCAACTTTTGTAACGCTATTGAGCTGCATATCCAGCTTGACCTTACCTATTTAGCTATGTGCATATCATCATCTTTTTTATCTTTACTCAGCAGCGGACGGAATTCTATTTCCTGCACTTCGCCAAGCCCTGGCCGTTAGCCGCAAACAAAAACATCAAAAGCTACTATCTTATCAATGTTATTGTTCCTTTCAATTTAAGAGCATTTGTTTTAAAAGTTACCAGGTAAACATAGGTACCGGTGGGCTGCGCCACCCCGTTTATTTTTCCATCCCAGGAAACGACCGAGGACACACAATGATAAACCAACTGCCCGTAGCGGTTAAAGACTTTTACATCTCCTCCGAAAGAAGGATCGAGAAAAGGAATTTTCCATTCATCGTTTTTACCATCGCCGTTCGGAGTAAATGCAGTAGGCACATAAATGCCGTTAACTACTTTCACCTGCATTTCATCTTTGTTAAAACACCCAAAGGCCGAAGTTGCTGAGAGGGTATAAATAATATCGGCTACCGGCGACACGGTCGGATCAGGAAGAGTAATATCGTTGATATAATTGTTGGGAGACCAGGAAAAATTTACCTGTTCACCTTCTGCTTTCGCTGATAAGGTTGCAGAGTTGCCGGTAAGAATAACCCTGTCCGGCCCGGCATCTACTAATGGTTTCGGATGCACATTGATGGCAACAATGTTAGAGGCAATACGACAGGAGCTGATATTTGCTACGCCTGCTTCTATCACCGAAAACCGGTACCAGAAATTTCCCGGTGCAAGTGTTGGATTGCGTTGAAAAGAAAATGCAGTAGCACCCGGAATATTTTTCCAGGTTAATCCCTTATCGGTACTTACCTGCCATTGAAACAGAGGAGAAATATAACCGGCAGCAACCGATGAATTTAGTGTATAGGTATTAGTATTTCCTTCGCATACATTCACCGTATCAGAAACGTTTCCTGCAATAGTTGCACTAACTTTAAATCCACAGGGGCGGAAAGTAATATCGTCCAGCGCAATATCATTCCCATTCCCACCGGGAGCATTATTAGTCATACGTAAAACAATGACTGCATTAGTTGAAGGCGTTGTAAAAAAGAGTCCATATTGTTTCCATTCGGGAGTGGCGGTTACCGGAATGTCGCCGGTGCTTAGAGTTTGCAATACTACTCCGCCCGGTGTTTCAATATTAAAAGTAATATTTGGTTTAATTGAGTTAACCCTGTTCACCACATTCATCATCCAGGAAGCAAATTCATAAGTGGTATTGGGGCAGAGATCGGTTACGGTGGTTACAAAAAAATCTCCCGGCGTATATGTTGCATTGACCAATAAAAAACCACCACCACCCGTATGGTCTGATGTAATAATGTGCCAGGTATTAGCAAAGCAGCTCGGGGAGTAATTAGTAATCGTGTAATAGCCATCATTAGGACAGGTGGCCGCAAATATGTAACTGCTTGTTGCTGTATATCCCGAAGAACTTCCGCCAAGGCCCGATCCAAAAGTTATATTCACAACAGGATCTCCCAGACTACCATTACACAACTGCGCCTGCGCCGGATAAGAAAAAGCAACGGGAAATAATAGAATCAACAAACGAAGAGAAGAACAGCGGATATTAGTAATCAATCGGGACAAGCAGAATAATTTTAATTAACAGGGGTACAAAATTATACTTTATATTCTTCCTGACTTTAAACGGCCACAGAATTCAGCTATTTCTTCTCCATCACCTCTGCCATTACCAAACTATCAAGCATTTCTTTTCTGGTTACCGGATCAACAAACCCCTTTTTCAATCTGGTGATCTCATAATCCGGAACCGCAAAAGTTTTTCCAAAAACAAAACCCGCAGAGTCAACCTGAAGACGCTGGCTTTGCTGATAAATCAACCAATATTTTTTTCCGGGCAGAATAATAGAATCATTATATGCCTGGCGTAAAGAAGCGGAATAAAAGTTATAAGAGGCGCTGAAAGTATTTTTCCAGAAAAAAACATCTTTCGGGTTGGCAATTCCCTTTGTTATATCTGCCAGGGGTTTGCCGCCCTGGTAAGGAAGCAGCTGCGGATAAAAATTGGTATTCAGTAAAAAGAAAAATAAAGCAACGGCAGAAACAGAAACGGCAATTGATTTTTGTATCAACAAAAAGTTTTTACTGAGAAAATAATAAAAAACAAGGGCAAGCAAGAGAATAACAATCGCCAGCAGCCAAAAACTTTTTACCGGAAAGGCCCAAATATTTATCAATACAGCCAGCAAGAGTAAACTGAACGAAGCGAAAAGCTGTAAAACAAAAAAAGCCTTTTGCCACGCCGGATCATTTTTCTTTTCAATAAAAAAATGTGCAGAGAGGATAGCGGTGGCCGGGGCAAGTATGGGCAAATAGTGCGGCAACTTAAAGCCCGAAAAATTTATCAGGAGAGCCAGCAACAAAAACATTCCTGTACTCAACCACTCTTGCCTGCCCGACCCGGTTGGGGCGGGTTTTCTTTTTAAAAAATTTTTCAGCCGGAAAAACAAAGCAACAAAAGCCGTTAAACACCAGGGAGCAAAAGTCCAGAGGAATGTATGAAGAAAAAAGAAACGGTCTTTTTTACCCGCTTCGCCCAATTGTTTTCTGCCGGTAATGCGTTCAAAACTGTGATCCCACAAAATAAATTTTACGCCATTCACCTTATTTAATTCACGGATTGTTTTTTCCGGGTGAAGATTAAACTGCAGATAATAACAATATACCACCGGGGAAATAAACAGGGCAAATAAAAATATAACTATCAACCAGCGCCAATCATAAAAAAGCCTCCAGTCTTTTTTATATAAAATGTAAAAGAAAATACCGGCAACCGGAGTAACCAAACCAATATGACCCTTGGTACAAAAACCAATTGCCAAACCCAGCGCAGCGCCAACAAGCGAAATAGATTTTCTGTGATGTACAAAAGCGACCAACTGCCAGCTTGCAAAAGCAATGCAGGACATCAGTATCGCATCCATCCGAACATCGTTATTGGCGAGGATGACACAAAAAGAAGAGGCGGCAATCAACGCTGCAAGTTTTCCTGTTTCATGATCATATAATTCTTTTGCGAGACGGAAAACAGAATACACTCCAAGAATAGTAAAAAGAAAAGAGGGAAATTTATAAGCAAAAGAAGTAACGCCAAAAATATGATAACTTAATGCGGAAGTCCAGAAAAGAAAATGAGGCTTATCAAGATAGTCGCCGCTATGATCAATCAGATTCACATAATCACCCGTAAGGTACATGCGAAGTGCAATGACAGCATGATGTGCAGAATCATTATCCATTAAAGGCACCAACAATCCGGGGATACATATTAATCCCAGAAGAAAAAAGAGGAAGGTATAAGTGCGGTTGGATAAAATCGGCTGCTGCAAAAAAAGATTTCGGTTTATACGCCGAAGCCCGGCGCAGGCTGTACAAAACTAAAGCGTTTGTAATAACTCCCCGACTTTTTCTCTTATGTAGTTTCTTACTTTATTAAATTCCTGTGGCTCCATGTTTTTAGGATCCGGAATTTCCCAATCAATAAATTTTTTAGCCGGCATCCAGGGGCAGGCATCACCACAGCCCATCGTAATCACGGCATCAAACGGGGCATATTGCACCACCTCTTTCAGTGATTTACTATCGTGTTTACTTAAATCATAACCCAACTCTTTCATAGAAGCAATTGCTTTGGGGTTAACAATGCCAGATGGTTTGCTGCCGGCGCTGTATGCTTCTACAGATTTACCACCCAGCATTTTTGCAAAAGCCTGACTCATTTGTGATCGGTTACTGTTCTCTACACAAACAAAGAGAAGTTTCCTTTTTTTGCCTGCTGAATTAATTTTTTCCAGTTCATCAATATCAATCAGATCCTTATTACGGCCGGTTGCTTTTTTAGTTACCAGCAGATCATTATAATGAATAAACCGAACCAAGACATCGTCAATCTTTTCAACGGAGGCATTTTTGTAATATTCATCATAGCGGGAAGCATCCAGGCCAGCTACGTCAGTCATGAGGTCTGCATACAAGCCATTTTCCATTATTATTTCACAAAACCCCGGAATAATAGGGGCCGTCATTAACTCCTCAAACCGGCCATAACCGGCCGCTTCCAGCGCAGCAATTAAATTTTTCCTGTTTTCTTTATCCCCTTTAATATAAAAATCCACATCACCGGTTGTTCTTTTGAATCCGTAATTATTAACAGCAAAGCCACCAATTATCAGGTATTTAACGCTATGCTTTTCCAGGCAGGAAAGCAAGTTTAAAAATTCTTCATTATAAGTATCCATGCTACTTTATTTTGCGAAGGACAAGGCCTGCGCCACGGGGATTTTTGATAGCCGCTTTCCCCGATGTTTTTATGGAAAGGTCAATGAGGGCAAATAGCTCATTTAATTTTTCATTTGCCGGTAAGGCAGCAAAACGAAGCGTTCTTTCCCTGATGAGGGTATCATTGCCCGGGTGTTTATGTAAAACCAGTTTTCCCATACAATAAAGGTAAATACTTTGAAATAAAGAAAAGACCGCAATTGCTGCTTTGCTTTTGCGGTCTTTTTGAATTTAGCAGCAACCCGTTTCATTTATGCCGCCGCAACAACCTCCGTTTCCGGGGTCCCGATAGCTATCGGGATTTGTGTTTGTGTTCATGGCTTTACTTTTTTATAATGAATAATAAAAGACTAACAACAACCACTACCCGGCTCACAGCAATTGCGATCGTCTTTAGCCGGCTTTTCTGCATACACCGTAATACTGGTGATTCTTGTCTTTCCTGTTTTATACTCCACTATTTCTTCTTCACTTAAATATTCAGCAAGTATATTATCAGGAACTACAATGGTTTTATCTTTTTGAAGTGTAATATTTTTAAAACCTGCTTCTTTAATAATATCGAGGTATTCGGTTCTTTGAATGGCCCCGGAAACACAACCGGCATAAAACTCTGCCACTTCTTTCCATCTTGAAGGCAGATCACCTTCCAAGACGATATCAGAAATAGAAAAGTGCCCGCCGGGTTTCAATACACGGAAAATTTCACTGATCACTTTATGTTTATTGGGCACCAGATTCAGCACACAATTACTGACGATCACATCCGCTTTGCCGGCGGTAACAGGCATGCTTTCAATATCACCCTGCCTGAATTCAACATTATGATATCCCAGCTTCTCTGCATTTACCCTTGCACGGGCAATCATTGCTTCGGTAAAATCAACGCCTATCACTTTTCCTTTTTCACCGGTCAATCTTCTTGCAATGAAAGCATCATTACCGGCGCCGCTGCCCAGATCAATCACCACATCGCCTTCTTTTATTTTTGCAAATTCCGTGGGCAGGCCACAGCCCAATCCTAAATCAGCATCTGCAACGTAGCCATCCAGTTTTGTGTAATCGTCTGCCATAATATTATATACCTCATCGCCACAGCAGGCAGAGGTGGCGCCGCAGCAGGACGCAACATTCGTTTCTTTAGACTGCCTGGCAATCTCGCTGTACTTCTCTTTTACCATTTCTTTGATTTCTGTTTCTGTTTTCATGACTATACTTTTTTTTGTTTGCCCCCCATCCCCCTAAAGGAGAGATGAGGAAATTAATCAATGAAGATTTTTATGTTTCTCAAAACCCCCTTGAGGGAGTCTGGGAGTTCAGCAACAGGCTTTTTCGTTCTGTACCTTCAGTTTATTGAAAAGAAAACTGAATTCACCCATAAATTTTTCAAAGGCTTTCCAGTTAATACAATAACAACTGCGGGGCCCGTCAATAGTTCCACTAATCAATCCTGCATTTTTCAATTCTTTCAAATGCTGGCTGACGGTACTTTGTGCTAACGGAAGCATATCCACCAGTTCACCGCAAATACATTCATTTTTTTGAGCAAGCACTTTCAGTATTGCAATCCTTGCAGGATGGCTTAATGCTTTGGCAATAGTGGCGAGATCCTGTTCTTTTTGAGAAAATTCATCTTTTTTGTGAATGGCCATAATTAAAAAATTATTTTATTAAAACTGCAGAATAAAAAATTCTGAACCGTATTAAATGGAGTGATATGATCTTCTGTTATGCACTTTATTTTCCGGAACCATTTTTTCAACTGATCCGAAAGAGTGGATTCGCTGTATTGTTTTACCGGCAGACCACTGCATTTTTCAGGGCCGGTGGTTGAAAAAGTGCCAATCACCATCTTTCCTTTTTCTGAAATGTGTTTTTCTGCAACAGATAAATATTTCTGTACTTCATTTTCTGTTGTTAAAAAATGAAAAGCAGCCCTGTCGTGCCAGAAATCAAATTTCTTATCAATTGACAAATTGATAACGTCAGCAATAATCCAGTTTATTTTTTCTGCTTCCCTGCCCAGCCGCTCTTTTGCTCTGTTAATTGCAGCTTCAGAAATATCCAGCACAGTAATGTCGGTATAGCCCAGTTTTAATAAGTGGTCCACGAAATAACTATCACCGCCACCCACATCAATAATGGCAGCATCTTTCGGGATATTCAACTCAGTAATAAAATCAAGTGAAACCCGGGGTGTGGCCTGGTACCAGCTAACCTCAGTTATTTTTTTTGTGTTGTAAACTTTTTCCCAGTGTTCTTTGAGCGGCATAAATTAATCTTATATCGCAAATATACGATAAGATTATTCAACCTGCCAAATTTTTTGAGACCTGTTTTTTATAAATTTTCATGACGTTGATCTTTTCTTGACCAGCGAAATGATTATTCCGCTGAGAATGATACAGGTAATACCCAGCCAGGAGATGATATCAGGGAAGGCATCGCCCAGCAGCATACCTATAAAAACAGAGTAAATGATATTTGAATAACCAAATATTGAAACGATGCCGGCTTTATCAGATCCATAGGCCCTGGTAACAAAGTACTGACCAAATAATGCAGCGAGACCCATCAGTAAAAGTAAAAACCACTCCGTTCCGGCAGGCAAACGGAAATCAATAATAAACAATCCGTCAGCCGGGACGCTGCCGGCATAATGAATGATCATTGTAATCAAGGGGACGATAAAACCACTTAACAGAAACGATAAAACAATTATCCTTGGGTCATAATATTTAGTAAGCCGGCCAACGGTCAGATAAGCTATCGCTGAAGTAATGCCCGATAACAATCCTGCCACATGATAATACCAGGGTAAATGCATCACAGGTTTGTAAATAAGCAGCATTCCGGCAAATCCCAACGCCACTGCCAGCACGACTTTTTTTCCATGATATTCACCAAAAAGGAAAAAAGAAAAAATAGCAATGAATAATGCGGAAGTAAGATTATAGCTCATAGCGGTACCCAATGGGACGTGTAATATGCAGTATAATAAAGTATATAAAGCAAGAGTTCCCATGAAACCCCGAAAGGCAAGACGAAGAAATTTTCCTCCGGAATGAACAGGAGGATTAATTAAAAGACCCGGAACCAGAAAGGCAAGACCGATTGCATTCCTGAAAAAAACAAGCTGACCTGCATTAAAAGTTTCTTTCAATGCTTTGGCTGCGCCACCCATAATAGAAAACCCCAGTGCCGCCAGCAGCATAAAGAAAATTCCTTTGTATCGGGCATTCTTTATCATGAAATTTTTGCCAGTCGTTCAACAGCCGTTTCCAGGGTTTCATTCTTCTTCGAAAAACAAAACCGGATTACCATGTTATCAGTACCTTCTTTATAAAAAGAAGAAACCGGAATGGTGGCCACGCCGTATTCTTTTGTAATCCGGAAGGCAAACTCTTTATCAGCCTCATCACTGATTCGGTCGTATTTTGCGCAGATAAAATAACTACCGCCACTGTTGAGTAAATCAAACCGGGTGTTCTTCATCAGGGAAATAAAATAATCTCTTTTCTGTTGCATAAATCCGCTGAGTGATAAATACGCATCTTTATTTTTTAAAAACTCTGATAGCGCCACTTGAGATGGAGTATGACAACAAAAACAATTAAACTGGTGAACCTTTCTGAATTCGTTCATGAGTTCTGCCGGAGCAATACAATACCCCAGCTTCCATCCCGTACAGTTATAGGTTTTACCGAATGAAAAACATACAAAACTTCTTTCCAGCAAATCAGGATAGCGAAGAATGGATTGATGCAGTATATTATCGAAGATGAGGTGCTCATATACTTCGTCACTTACAATAAAAATATTTGTGTCTTTAACAATAGAAGAAAGTTCTTTCATGTCTTCTTCTCTTAGTACGGCGCCGGTAGGATTGTGCGGACTGTTTAGCAATATAACCCTTGTCTTATGAGTAATTTTTTTCCGTACTTCATTCCAGTCAATTTTATATTCAGGAAAATTCAGATCAATCAACACAGGAACAGCACCATTGATTTCAATATTGGGGATATAGCTGTCATAAGCCGGTTCAAAAACAATTACTTCATCACCGGGTTGAAGCACCGTTGTCAATGCTGTATAGATTGCATAGGTGCCACCGGGAGTAATAGTGATTTGTGTATCCGGACTAATTTTTACCTGGTATAAATATTCAACTTTTTCTGTTATTGATTCTCTTAGCGGCATATAACCCTGCATGGGTACATACTGGTTAAATCCTTTGTGCATTACTTCATTCACCAGGCTCATCAGCTCTTCACTCATTTGATAGTCGGGAAAGCCCTGTCCAAGATTAATGGCGTTATATTGATTAGCCAGGCCGCTCATCACAGTAAAGATGGTGGTGCCAACATTGGGAAGCTTTGAGTGTATCTGTGGACGCATGGCCGGTAAAATTAGCGGCATTTATTTAATCAAAAAGATGAAGATCTGTATATTTAAAAAAAGAACCCGACAATCATGACACCCCACGAACGAGCCGACAGATATGTTGTGCCGGCACAACTGATTTGTTTTATAATAACATTTATTGTGGCAATTGTATCGGCTTTCTTTCGACCTCCTTTTATTATTAAAATTCATGAAACCTTTTTTGCAACAGGGGCCATCCTGCTTGCCATAAAGCTGGCAAGAGAAGGCTGGGATATGGCAGCAGCAGGATATACGATTTTTGCAATTGGCTGGGGCGTATTGTTTGCCGGCGTTGATTTTTATGGGGAAGGCGTAAGCGATCATATTATGTCCTCTTCCGGCTATTTCTTTTTTCCCTCGTTTATTTTAATTGCATTTTACCAACCTTTTCCCAAATGGATTAAGATTTTCACTCTCTGGTGCGCCGTTCCTTTTACAATTAACCTGGTTCTTTTCAATCTTAACCACAATAATCCAGGTTTGGGGTCTTGGTCCGCAATAGGCTTTGGTTCTTATCATTTGTTGTCACTATACTGGGGCTTTTTCTTTTACAGACAATACAGGAAAACAAAAAAACAAAAAGGTTTCCTACACTAATAAAGCTCAAGGCATTTTTTTTGCCGGGAAATGGAAGGAATTATTTATTTGAAAAAATTATTTAACAATTGCTGTTGCCTCTATTTCTATTAAATATTCAGGAGAAATTAATTTACTTACTTCTACCATCGTTGTACAGGGTCTGATGTTTTTAAAAAATTCGCCATGGGCTCTTCCATATTCTTCCCATCTGGAAATATCGGTGACAAACATTCTTGTTCTTACCACATCCTTGAGTGATGCCCCGGCTCTTTGCAACACCTTTTCTATTTTCTGAATAATGAATTTGGTTTGTTCATATGCATCATTACCGCCAACAAGATTACTGTTCTCGTCCACAGAAACTGTTCCCGTAACCTCTATTACGTTGCCTACTTTTACAGCACGGCTATAACCAACAATGTCTTCCCATTTAGCCCCTGAAGAATAATTAGTTCTTTGCATATATCCCAAGCCCCTAAAAGGGTTTTTAGTCAAATAATAATTATTAAAATTTTTTTGGCCCGTAACTAAGAGTTCATAGCTCCCGGCTTCTCTTTACATTCCGTACTGGCTCAAAAATTTTATCCTCATAAGTTTCAATTGTTCCCAGCTGAAATTATGTTCGGACAATTCATCCTGTGCTACCTGTAATGAAGAAGTTTCACAACCTTTAAAATAATCGATAATCTCTTCCTGGTCATATTCATCCAGGAATTGATTAATAGCGTAGTCTATATTCAACTTGGTGCCGCTGCCCGCAATGGTTTCCATTTCCTCAAGCAATTCATCCATTCTCCATCCTTTGGTCTTCGCAATTGTCTCCAGTGGAATTTTTTTATCAATATTTTGAATGATGAACACCTTATTACCACTCTTGTTCACTACACTCTTCATAACAAAGTCATCCGGACGTTCAATATTATTCTCCTCAACATATTTTGCGATAAGTTCAATAAAGGGTTTTCCGTATCGCAACGCTTTTCCTTTGCTAATACCCTGGCACTTTTCCATGTCTTCCATGGTGACCGGATAAAGTGTTGCCATATCCTGCAAGGACGTTTCAAGAAAGAGGACAAAAGGCGGAAGGCTTTTTTTCTTTGCTTCTTTTTGCCGAAGCTCTTTCAACATTTCAAATAATTTATCATCAAGAGCATCTGCCTCATCCTCCGGCTCTTCTCCTTCTTCATCATCGGCATCTGCTTCTTCATATAAATGGTTAATAACAATTTTGAAAGATTTGGGCTTCTTCAGAAAATCTATTCCCTTTTTTGTAAACTTAAGTACACCATATTCTTCAATATCTTTTTGTAATAATCCTTCTAACAGTAATTGACGGATAAGAGTGTTCCAGAAATGATTTTCCTTGTCATTTCCACAGGCAAAAACATCTAATTCTTCATGCCGGTACATCGTATTTTGCGGAGTTAACCTGCCGGTAATAATATTTACCACATATTCAGATGCAAATCTTTCATCAAGGGCCTTTATGGTTTTTAAAACACTTAATACTTCCTCTTTAGCTTCAATTCTTTCTTTAGGATGTTTGCAATTATCACAATGTCCGCATTTATCTTTTTCATAGGATTCTCCAAAATAGCTAAGCAAGATCTTTCTTCTGCAAACTCCACTTTCGGCAAAGGCAACAGTTTCGCTGATGAGTTGTGATCCCACTTCTCTTTCACTAAGTGGCTTGTCCCTCATCAGATGTTCCAACTTTGCCACATCTTTATGTGAATAATAAAGAATACACTTTCCTTCAAGGCCATCCCTTCCGGCACGCCCCGTTTCCTGGTAGTAATTTTCAATGCTTTTAGGAATATTATAATGAATGACAAAACGAATGTCCGGCTTATCAATTCCCATTCCGAATGCAATAGTGGCAACTATTACCTGTGCTTCTTCGCCCAGAAATTTATCCTGTCTTTCAGCCCGCAGTTTACTATCAAGACCCGCATGATATGCCACAGCTTTTATGCCGTTAGCAACCAGCATATCCGCTAACTCTTCTGTTGTTTTGCGATTAGTTGTATAGATGATACCACTTTTTCCTTTATTCTGTACGATGAATTTCGCCATGTGCTTTAATGTATCCTCTTTATTAATCTTAGGGATGATTTCATAATAAAGATTTGGGCGGTTGAAAGACGAAATATAAATGTTGGGATTATGCAGATTAAGGTTTTCAATAATATCACTTTGCACTTTCGGAGTGGCAGTAGCCGTCAAAGCAATCATTGGGATATCCGGATTTATCTGGATCATCATTTCCCGTAACCGACGGTATTCAGGCCTGAAATCATGTCCCCATTCTGAAATACAATGTGCTTCATCTACCGCAAAAAAGGAAATGGTTAAGTCGCTGAAGAAATCAAGGTTTTCCTGCTTGGTCAATGTTTCAGGAGCCACAAAAAGCATCTTGGTTCTTCCGGAAATCAAATCATCATGCACCTCTTTGATTTCTTTTTTTGTAAGAGTAGAGTTGAGAAAATGGGCAACTTCATCTTTGCTGCTATAACCACGAACCAGGTCCACCTGGTTTTTCATCAACGCAATCAGAGGAGATACAATGATAGCGACTCCTTGACTTACAAGGGCGGGCAATTGATAGCATAAGCTTTTACCCCCCCCCGTGGGCTTAATAACAAAGGTGTCATGCCCGGCCAAAAGGGATTCAATAATTTTTTCCTGGTTGCCTTTGAATTTATCAAAGCCAAAATATTCCTGTAGCGATCCATGAAGATTAATCTTCTTGTTTGCCGTGGGCTTTCCGTTTTGCCTCTTTCCGGGTTTCTTTGTTGATGCTGTTGTCATTACTCAAATCTTTTCTTCTCCGCTTAAAAAGAAGATAGTTCTTTAAGGTACAATATTTATAAGTACCAGACCTGTTGATAAAAGATTTTTTAAAAGAACAGGTAAATCTTTTCGGACCCAACCTGCCAATATTAAAAATCGATTTTGTATTGAAATGAAGCGTAAATGGTGTTATTGCAACACAATCACAGCCCGTTTCATTTCTTAATCACCCCAATTTTTGCGGATTGCGAATTTACTAAATATGTCTCTTTGTATAGTCCTAAATAAGTTAAAAATCATACGACAACGATTGCAGAATCGATAGTTCATAACAAATCCTATAATTTTGGCGCTTTAAATGATAACACCCCTACAACAAATTGCTCTCAGGACAATAGAGCTGGAATCGCAATCCATTGGAGGATTATCCAGATTTATCAATGAGGATTTTGAAAAGGCCGTTCAGGCTATTGCAAATTCTAAAGGGCGGACGGTTATAAGCGGTATCGGAAAAAGCGCTGTTATTGCACAAAAAATAGTGGCTACTCTGAACTCTACAGGCACGCCGGCAATTTTTATGCATGCAGCAGATGCCATTCATGGCGATATCGGAATTGTGCAACAGGAAGATGTAGTAATCATCATCAGTAAAAGCGGCGAAAGCCCGGAAATAAAAGTACTTATTCCGCTAATTAAAAATTTCAAAAATATTCTGATTGGAATGGTGGGCAGCATAGATTCTTACCTGGCAAAACAGTCAGATATTATATTAAATACCACTGTTGAACAGGAGGCCTGCCCAAACAATCTTGCACCAACATCCAGCACAACAGCACAATTAGTTATGGGAGATGCCTTGGCTGTTTG
Organism: Sphingobacteriales bacterium; assembly: GCA_023251235.1. Lineage (GTDB taxonomy): Bacteria > Bacteroidota > Bacteroidia > Chitinophagales > Chitinophagaceae > VBAS01. The sequence continues at coordinate 13,015 of JAHEZE010000065.1, forward strand.
CCTGATGGAGCTGAAGGGATTCAACAGTGAAGACTTCGCTAAATTTCATCCAGGGGGAACATTAGGAAAAAAATTATACCTGAGAGTAGCGGATCTATACATTAAAAATGAAAGACCACAACTCACCCCCGATAAATCATTAAAAGAGGTAATCGTTGAAATATCTGCAAAGAGATTAGGGGCGACAGCCGTTGTAGATAATAATAATAATCTTTTGGGTGTAATAACAGACGGAGATCTTAGAAGAATGCTTGAGAAAAATATTTCTTTAGATAAAATAGCCGCGGCAGATTTAATGACAAAGGCACCCAAAACAATCGGGGCCGAACAATTAGCTGTAACTGCTTTGGATATAATGAGAAAAAAATCAATAACCCAATTAGTGGTTACCGACCAGGGAAAATATCTTGGGTTTATACATTTACACGATTTGATCAGAGAAGGGCTGATTTAGAAATAGAATTTAATTAAAAGAAAATAAAAAGCTCCTTTTCGGAGACGGGCCATATGAATAAGAATAATTATGTAGCTATCATGGCGGGAGGCATTGGTAGTCGCTTCTGGCCAGTGAGCAGGAGCAATTATCCTAAGCAGTTTATAGACATTCTTAATACAGGGAAAACGCTTATCCAGCAAACGTATGAGCGGTACAGCAAACTGGTACCTAAAGAAAATATTTACATTATTACATCTGCAGAATATATTCCTATTGTAAAAAAACAATTGCCACAAATTGCGGAGGAAAATATTCTTGGAGAACCATCAAAAAAAAACACGGCTCCGTGTGTGGCCTATATTTCTTTTAAACTTTTTCAGAAAAATCCGAATGCCAATTTAGTAGTAGCGTCAGCCGATCACCTTATTCTGGATACCGAAGAGTTTATTAAGACTTCAAAAAGAGCTATCAATTTTGTGACCCACATAAATGCATTTGTGACACTTGGTATAAAGCCCAATCATCCCAATACCGGGTATGGATATATTCAACACGAGACCACTACGGCTGCGCCGGATGTGTATAAAGTAAAAACATTTACCGAAAAACCCAGTCCCGATCTTGCAAAAACATTCCTGGCCAGTGGTGATTTTTTATGGAATGCCGGTATTTTTATCTGGAAAGTAAAAAATATCATAACAGCATTTGAGAAATATCTTCCGGAGATGTATGAAGTGTTTGCTGCCGAAAAGGATAAATTTAATACCGCGGAAGAAGCCGGCGCAATTGAACAGATCTATCCACAATGTACTAATATCTCTATTGATATTGGCATTATGGAAAAAGCAGAAAATGTTTATGTAATTCCATCTGCTTTTGGCTGGAGTGATCTTGGAACCTGGAACAGCGCATGGGATAATATGGAAAGAGATTATCTTGGAAATGCAGTAGCAGGGAAAAATGTAATGATTATTGACTCAACCAAATGCATGGTACATGCTCCGGAAAACAAACTGCTGGTATTACAGGGGCTTGATGAATTTATTATAATTGATACAAAAGATGTATTGCTTATTTGTAAAAAAGAAAAAGAACAGGAAATAAAAGAATATGTAGCAGAGGTGAAAAGAAACAAAAGCGATAAATATCTTTAAGCAGCATTCCGGACCCGCCCTATTTTTTTATTTTTATGATTGAAAAAATTATGGCAAACACTTATCAGAATATTTTATTCCTCGATATAGAAACGGCTCCTCAATATGCTGATTATAACTCTCTCCCCAAAGACTGGAAAGAATTATGGGATACAAAGTCCTCTTCATTATTGAAATATCATGAAGAAGAAACAACGGAAACAATCTATCATCGCGCAGGAATCTATGCTGAATTTGGAAAAATTATTTGCATCAGTTGCGGGTTCATTCTGGGGAGTGGCGCCGAAAAAAGGATTTTATTAAAATCATTTTATTCAGAAAATGAAAAAATTCTTCTGGCAGAGTTTTGCGATATGATAAAGAAATGGTCAGCAGGCGAAACAAAATATTTATGTGCCCATAATGGAAAGGAATTTGATTTTCCCTATTTATGCCGGCGACTTATTATTAATAATATTCCTATTCCATCTATTTTAAATATAAGCGGGAAAAAACCATGGGAGGTTGGCCATTTGGATACACTGGAACTCTGGAAATTCGGGGATTATAAAAGTTATACATCTTTAAACTTATTGGCTCATACTTTAGGCATACCCACTCCTAAAGACGATATTGATGGAAGTAAAGTCTGGAGCGTCTACTGGAATGATAAAGATCTGAACCGCATTGTAGTTTATTGCCAGAAAGATGTAATTACGGTTGCTCAGATCTATTTAAAAATTATTGGTGAGTCTTTGATTAAACAGGAAAACATAGAAATAAAGTCTTGAAAAAGTGTTTTTCTAAAAATAAAATTAAGAGCTTAAAATTTTCAACCTTATGTGCAGAACAACTATTTTTGCAACCCGCTTATGCAAAAAGCTTCAGCGGGTAAACCCCAAAAGGGAACTATGGTGCGGTAGCTCAGTCGGTAGAGCAAAGGACTGAAAATCCTTGTGTCGGCGGTTCGATCCCGCCCCACACCACGAAGCCCCGGTCAAAAAGCCGGGTTTTTTTATGGTTTAAAGATTATTTATTCTGATTGCCCTTTCTATTTTGATTGCGCAGGAAATCCAGTATTAAAAAATATTTACAACACTAAATCAAGTGGGAAGAAAATAAAAAAATGGCCAGGAAGATTAAAACACTGAAAACAAATCCGTACATGAAAACCCGGTAAGCAATGTTCAATAATTTATATTTCCTGTACAGAACTTTGCCCTGATGATATATTTCAACCTCCATGGTATGATAAATCGACTCTTTGGAATTAATTAATTCATCCATTTCAGTTATATATGTTTCCAGTGTTTTATCCTGGATAGTGCCAAAAAAAAGCAGGCTGTTTTTTAGTTTACTTTCTAAAAGTGAATTATCGTTTTCCTTAATGATCATGGGCCTGGCGGCCTGAATTGCAAAAACTACTGAAAGGAGACAGGTAAGGATAATAAGGGTAACAGGCAGTATTATATTTACCGATTCAAAAAGATTTCCTTCCTTAAGGGTTCCATAACCAGATAATCCTATAAGTACTGAAATGACAAGGGTGTTAATGGTAATGATGATATGAGCCTTGTTGTCGGCAATCTTAATATGATTAATCTGGTTATTGAAAGTTACTCTGAACAAAGTCTCTTTTCCCCTACCACCTCCATTTTTAATTTTCTGATGTTTATTATTTTCCATTCAAATAAGTTAATCTGTGAACCTTTTTAGGTAAAAAAAGAACAATTGCATTAATTTGAATATTCCTGTAACTATTTTTCCTCTATTAGTAGAAAAATTAGATTAAGGATCTGACACAAATTACTAATTCAGACTAAAAAAAACTCTTTTCTTATTTTGAATCATTAATCTTTCTCCCAATTCTTATTCCTCCTTTCTTTTTACAATTAAATACCAATCATTATCCAGGGGCAGGTAGCCATAATCATAACAATAAAAATAAGTTTTCCCGGATTTGGTAGTATAAATATGAGTGAGGTATTTGAAATGAAAACCCAGCCGCTGAAGTTTTTCTTTATTGGCCTTTGCTGTTTCATTTCCTTCCGGCAAAACAGATTCCAAAATTTTTCTGTTTTTCAGTAATGCGTTATTGATATTTCTTACCAGACTGCTATAGCTTCCTTTGGCTTTTTGCTGGTTGTTATAATTGTTTCGGCAGTAGTCATCGCAGAATTTTTTATCGCTTCTTCCCTTTAGCATTTTTCCGCAGGCAAGACAAGTTTTAGTTTCAGATGCAGGCATATCTGGTGTTTCAGGGAATCAAGGTACAGAAAAATATCCGTGTACAAACGCTTATACACGTTTAATTTCGGGAGTAAACGGGTAAAAACCGATTATCGCTTTTTGTCACCATCATCTTTGTGTTGTCAATCGGCAAAAAAGTCATCGATTGATTGGAATAAAAAATTTAAAAATCGTTCCGACTGAAACGCCGGGACACAAAACTTAAAACTATGTACGCATTAAAAAACAAAGTTCAATTAATTGGCAACCTGGGCGGCAAACCAGAAGTAAAAAACACAGAGAGTGGAAAGAAGCTGGCGCAGTTCAACATCGCTACCAGCGAAAGCTATCGTAATGCCAAAGGAGAGAAAGTAACAGAAACACAGTGGCATCGTGTAATAGCCTGGGGCAAGTTGGCGGAGATAGCCGAAAAATACCTTGACAAAGGAAAAGAAATAGCCATTGAGGGCAAACTGGTAAACCGTAGTTATAATGACAAGGACGGCAACAAAAAATATATTACCGAAATACAGCTGAATGAATTGCTGATGCTGGGCGCAAAACCAGGAGAAAACTAAAATCTTAAATGGCCATAGACTTTTTTGGAACAAAAAGAATGCTTCTATAAAGTCTATGGCTTTTATTTTTTCATGGAAGGGCTTTAGTAGTTTAGCAATTGTAATATGAATTATGACGCAACCAATGAAATGTTTCGGTTGGCTACCAAGTTAGTAAATCAAAGCTCACGCAATATTTTTCTTACAGGAAAAGCCGGTACAGGCAAAACAACATTTCTTAAATACATACGGGAAAATTGCCATAAGCTAATGGCAGTAGTGGCGCCAACCGGTGTTGCTGCAATTAATGCAGGCGGTGTTACAATGCATTCTTTTTTTCAATTGCCATTTTCGCCATTTATTCCGGATAGCGGCGGTGGATTTGAAAATAATAATGATGAAGTAGCAAATCGCAACAGCCTAATCAACCGGTTAAAGATGACGAATGAAAAGAAAAAGATTATCCGCGAACTTGAGTTGCTCATCATTGACGAAATAAGTATGGTTCGTTGTGATACGCTTGATGCCGTTGACACAATATTGCGACATACACGGCGCAATTTTCATGAACGGTTTGGGGGTTTGCAGGTATTATTTATTGGAGATATGTTTCAGTTGCCGCCGGTTATTAAAGAACCCGAATGGAGACTACTGAAAGATTATTATAGCAGTCCTTATTTTTTTGACAGCATTGTGTTAAAAGAAGAGCCGCCGCTCTATATTGAATTTAATAAAATATACAGGCAAAGCGAAGAAAAATTTATTAATCTCCTGAACCAGGTACGGAATAATGAATTGGAAGATGAAGGCCGGGAACTTTTAGAGAGTCGTTTTCAACCAGCATTTCGCAGAACAAAAAAAGATGGATATATAATTCTTGCCACACATAATGAAAGAGCAAGAAATACAAACATAAACGAATTGGCCAATCTGAACGCTACATCATTTACTTATAGCGCTGAAGTTAACGGAGACTTTCCTGAATCAGCTTATCCTGCAGATAAATTACTTCAATTAAAAGCTGGCGCCCAGGTAATGTTTATTAAAAATGATTCTGAAAAGGCCAAACGATATTTCAATGGAAAAATCGGCGTGGTTACAGAACTGGGCGAAGAAAAAATTATTGTTCAGTGTGTCGATGAGGCTGATACTATTGAGGTGAAAAAGGAAAAATGGGAAAACATCCGTTATGTAATGAATAATACAACCCGTCTGCTGGAAGAAGAAATGTTGGGTTCGTTTGTTCAATATCCGCTGCGTCTGGCATGGGCAATCACCATACATAAAAGCCAGGGACTAACTTTTGAAAAAGCAATTATAGATGCGGGGGAAGCTTTTGCTCCCGGCCAGGTATATGTTGCGTTGAGCCGCTGTATTACACTCGATGGTATTATTCTTCAAAGCAGAATAAAATCAAGCGGATTTTTTACGGATGAAAGAATTGTCCGCTTCTCACAAAACAACACTTCGGCAAACAGACTTGAAAAAGAGTTGCAGCAGTCCCGGAAGAATTATCAGTTAAAGGTTTTACTGTCGTTATTTGATTATAAAGTAACGATTGCAGAAATTACGGAACTCGGAAGTTATTTATCTGAACATAAATCATCATTTAATGATGGAG
>JAHEZE010000139.1:0-1691 GCA_023251235.1 Sphingobacteriales bacterium
GTTTGTAATTTTTATTATTGAGGTTGGAGGAAAGATCTGATTTATACTGCAACAATAATTTTGCATACTTCCACATCACTTCATAGCCGCGGAAGACCATATCACTGGGGCGGGCATACATTGTTGTGTTGAAATGATTGAAAATTGCCACGCTGAGTTTATCAGTTTTTGGATTATAGAATGGCTGACCATAAATTATCTCGGGCCCTTTGAATTCAGGTTTGGTAAAATCTTTTTCTATGTTGTCAAAAGTGGGCATACCGATAATAGTCGTTTGATATGGTTTATTTACGGATGCTAATCCCAGTATTAACCGGCGGTTAAATTCTTCATCAAGGCTTCCGGCAAGACATACATTCTGCCGGTTGCTGTCTAATTGTGCTGTTAATTGAGTAACAGTAAAACTATCCACCAGGTCAACAAATTTTATTTTAAGAGGAACAGACACTGTTGTTTTACCAAAGTTGGTTATAAAATTTTTGATGATATCTTCCATCTGTCCATTTTTTCTGAAAAGAATTATCGGGTGCAATGAATAATATTTCTGTGCATAGCGGTAAATACCTTCCATATGTGTTTTGATAGATGGATTCAGCATCACAAACCAGGGATTATTTGTTATGCCGGCGTCGTTGGGAAAGTTAACATTGATGAAAGGAATTTTTCTTTCCCTTGCTGCTTCAGCCAATTGCCAGTTTTCCCTTGCTGTTGCATAAGCAATGATGAGGCCTGCACTGTCAAGAGAGTTGATTTGTTCCTGCAATGAAACTGAGGACCGGGTATCATAAACATGAATCTCCAGATCTGCACTCTCTTTATTCAAAGAATCCAGGGCCAGCTGAATGCCTTCATAAAACTCAAGGCCGGGGTTGATGAACTTCGGAAAAGTTTTATCGTAACGATAGTTATTGTTGCTATCAAAAGCGGAGTCAAGATACAGCGGAACGAATACGGCGATCTTTTGTTTCCGGTTCGCAGAATCATTTTGTGAGAATAGCAATCCTTTTTGCAAAAACAAAAAAATAAAAGACAGGATTATTTTTTTATTAATCATTATTCCACTTTAAGATTTGTGTGTTTTTACAGCCTCCCCTTCAGGAGAGGTTTGGTGGGGCTTCTTATTCCCATTCAATCGTTGCAGGCGGTTTACTGCTGATGTCATATACCACCCGGTTGATTCCTTTTACATTATTGCTGATTTCACTGGATACATTGGCAAGAAAATCATAAGGCAGGTGAGCCCAGTCAGCGGTCATTCCATCTACACTGGTTACGGCTCTCAAAGCAATGGTATATTCATAAGTTCTTTCATCGCCCATTACCCCTACGCTTTTTACCGGGAGTAAGATTGTTCCTGCCTGCCAAACCGTTGCATAAAGATGATGTTCTTTCAATGCATTTATAAAAATATGATCTGCTTCCTGCAGCAGTCTTACTTTTTCTTCATTTACTTCTCCCAGTATTCTTATTGCCAGCCCCGGCCCGGGAAAAGGATGGCGGTTGACCATCTCATCCGGTATCCCCAGTTCTCTTCCTACTTTTCTTACTTCATCTTTAAAAAGAGAACGAAGCGGTTCTACCAATTCCAAATGTAAATGCTCCGGCAATCCGCCTACATTGTGATGAGATTTTATTGTCTGTGATGGACCATGTACGGACATACTTTCAATAACATCAGGATAAATGGTGCC
>JAHEZE010000139.1:1791-6001 GCA_023251235.1 Sphingobacteriales bacterium
GCCACGGTAGAATCCACACCACCGCTTAATGCCATGATCACTTTACGATCGCCGATTTGTTTTTTTAAAGCTTCAACTGTATCGGATATAAAATGTGCTGCTGTCCAGTCCTGCGAACAGCCGCAGATATTCACAAGAAAATTTCGTAATATTTTTTTTCCTTCAATGCTATGATAAACTTCCGGGTGAAACTGCAAGCCATATAATGGAAATGGTGATTCCTGAGTTGTAAATCGGGAGCTGTGAATTCCATTCAGTGATTTTTTAAAAGCAGCAATGGGAATACTTTCGGTAGTTGCTAAAAGTTCAAAGCCCTCCGGCAATTCTAAAATAGTATCAGCATGGCTCATCCACACCTGGCTTCTTTCCATCACCTCTTTTAATATCACATCTTCTTTAAGTTTATGCAGTAAGGCTCTTCCGTATTCTCTTTTATTACTCTTTTCCACCCGTCCTCCAAATTGTTTGGCTGTCAGCTGAGCGCCATAACAAACTCCCAATACCGGCACCCGGCTGATCATAAACTGAATATTTACATCAGGTGCATTCATATCATTCACGGAAAAAGGTGAGCCGCTGAGGATAATACCTTTCAGTCCGGGTTCGTATTCAAAATTTTTATGATAGGGAATTATTTCACAGTACACATTCGCCTCCCTTACAGAACGGGCAATCAGTTGGGTATATTGAGAACCGAAGTCGAGAATCAGAATCTTTTCCGTCATGGTACTGCGAAGATAATAAAACAGTTGCTTGTTGCCGGTTAATGGTGGCTGGTAATGTGGATGCCGGCTTTTGATCCCTGATTGGACTTGCGTTGCGACGTACAGCCTGCACTGAGCAAAGAGAAGTGTTTATCGTTCTGTAATCCTGTTCAGCATTTTTCTACTTCATGCCCCAGCCCTTCTCATTTTGGAGAAAGGCGGTTCAATAGTTATTCTCCAGGCTTTTTGTTCTTCCACATCAACTGAGAATTCTTTATTCAGCATTATTCAATCTTTGATTTGTTAGCAGAAAAGCAGAATAAATGTTCTGAAGCCTGGCCTCCTTTTTAATAAATCCTTTTTCCGATTCCCTTCTTCTTCAGGAGAAGGCGGCCGAAGGCCGGGAGCGAAGCTCGGAAGGCCGGATGAGGTGGAGAGGAAACGAGGGTGTGGTTGTAACCTGCGTGAGTTTCCAGTCGTCATATAGTCAACTTTTCAACAGGAAAAACTATTTACCTTCGGAAACCTAAACTGCAAACAATGAAAAAATTACTTTTCTGGTCGTTCATTATTGTTATTACTGCTTCCGGCTGCCGGGATATATTTGGCAAAAGGGTTCGGGGAAGCGGGCATATACAATCAGAAGCAAGATCGGTTTCATCATTCAATAATATAGATGTAAGCGGAGCTATTGATGTATATGTAAAACAGGATTCTGTTGCCTCTGTAAAAGTGGAAACAGATGACAACCTGCTGGAATATGTGGAAGTATTTAATGATGGGGGAACACTGGATATTCATCAGCGACGCGGCTTCAACCTGAGGCCCTCTCATAAAATAAAAGTATTTGTAAGTAACCCTTCATTTAAACATTTTGAAGCATCCGGTGCCTGTAATATTTACAGTGAAAATAAAATCACTTCAAATGAATTAGTAAGCATTAACCTAAGTGGTGCAAGTGATATAAAAATGGAAGTAAGTGCACCAAAAGTAACAGCGGATCTTTCTGGTGCCGGTACGATTACTATGAAAGGAGAAACCAAAGATTTCAGGGTTGATGGTTCAGGGGCCAGTGATATAAAATGTTTTGACCTGATGTCGGAAAATACAAGTGTTGAGATCACAGGCGCAGGCAGCGCAGAGGTTCATGCCAGTGTAAAACTGGATGTGCATGTTTCTGGCGCAGGCGATGTAAAATATAAAGGCAATGCATCAGTAAGCCAACGTGTATCCGGTGCTGGTAGTGTGAAAAAAGTAGATACCCCCTAAAGAGGGAATGACCTACCCCTTAAAAAATTAATAATTCCTCTCTCTTTAGGGAGAGGTTAGGTGAGGGCTTAAAGATTCACATACCTCACCACTATCTTTATATCACTGTTGCTCCCTTTAATCTATTTTATAAACAGTGTCAGAAAAGAAAAAAGGCTATGCTATCTTTTTCTTAGCCTTAATGGATTTTGATATGTTCCAAAGAAACGAACTAATTCCACTTCTTTTTTTTGCGGTTTAAAACGATAAATAAGAATCATTCTTTTATGGATGACAGTTTGCCGTAAATGCAATCTTTTACTGGTGAGTCTTCCTGTTTTTGGCTGGAAAGAAAGTATTGATAATTTTCTTTGCACTGCATCCAGAAAATTCTTTACCTCTCTGTTTGTCCATTCTGCTTCCAGGTATTCAATATTGCTGATATAGGTCTTTAAAGCAAGCGGGGACCAGATTATCTTGAAAACCATTTACTGTATTTTTTTAGCACTTCTTCATGAGGGATGCCTTTGCCTTTATCAAGCTCAGTTAATGCTTTATCTATTTCTGCTTTTACTTTAGGAGGTAATGTATCCCACCATTCATCTTCCTGTTTGGCTTCCAGCATGGCATAAACCATCTTTACTGTTGTTTCATCTGCATCATCTATATATTTCTTTACCTCTTGCCGCATTTGTTTTACCGGATTCATTATAGTTATGTTTACTGTAAATTTAATTGTTTATTTTGATACTTTTATGAGGTAGCAATGTTTGAAATGAATAATTGTTCCCGGCTCGAAACTCTGAGCTAAAAGCTCCCGGCTTAAAGATTCACATACCTCACCACTATCTTTATATTCCTGTTTCTTCCTTTATCGTCTGTACAGGAAATTTTTACCACGCCTTCTTCAGGAATAAAGAATTGTTTTTCTCCCGCAGGAGAAGCTTTATAAAATTTATTGTTGATGTACCAATACACTTTGCTTACATCATTGGCGGTTTTACAAATCAATTGAAGTGGCTCCGGCTTTTTTTTGTTCAACAAATATTCTGAACCATTGGATGGGGATGTAATGGATGGGGCATTTCCTTTAAAGATGGTTTCGCATTCGGGGTTATGCGGTGGAATTTTATCAAATGCAATCTTATGCTCTTCAAACCATGCCTGCATTTCAGGTTCAATGATTTTAAATAATTTCTTTTTATACCCGCTTTCAGGCACGCAATTTTTACAGTAAGAAATTTTTTCATCTGCGGATAACATAACTTCCTGCACATTGTTGCAAACAACCATTGGAGAAATGAGCGGAATAAAATAATCCATCACTTTGTTTGTACAATGGTCTGCAGGAATCAGTCCTGTTTCTGAACATACCAGTCTTGTGTCGCAATCTTTAGGTTGCGAAAACCATTCTTCATCGCTATCGTAATCAATGGTATTAAAAATTTTAAAAAGTAATGGGGTGGCAGTATTAGCTCCGCTGAGGTCGGGTGCACTGGCGCCGGAAAAATTTCCAACCCATACACCTACCGTATAATTTTTATTATAACCAATACTCCAGGCATCTCTTTTTCCATAGCTGGTGCCCGTTTTCCAGGCAATCTTTGGCATGCGTTCAGTAGCCTGCCAGTTCAATGGGAAATCAGGCCGGTTTACTTTCGATAAAATTTCATTGATCATGAATGTCGCTTCCGGACTTATTAGGTTTATTTTTTTATGAACCGTATCACTTTGTATAAATGAAGGGGAAATATATTTTCCTTCATTGGCGAAAACAGAAAACAAACCGGTGAGTTCTTCTAATGTTGCTCCACAGCCACCGAGTATCATTGATAAGCCAAGTTTATTCCTGTCTTTTTGAATTTGTTTAAAATCACAGTTGGATAATTTCTGAACTAATTTATCTTTCCCCAGCATCTTCAAACTTTTTACAGCGGGAATATTCAGGGAATGTTCCAATGCATATTCCACCGTTACATAGCCATTATATTTCTGATCATAATTTTCAGGAGCATAACCTTCATAGTTGATGGCAACATCAGTCAGCGTCATTTTTGGTGTCAACAATCCTTCATCAAAACACATGGCATATAACAGAGGTTTCAATGTACTTCCGGGTTGACGTATGGCAGCTGCTCCATTTACTTGTCCGCCATCTGTCGTGTCTTTAAAATTGGAAGAACCTGCATAAGTGATTACTTTATGGGTTTTATTATCAATAATTATTATGGCTGCATTTTTAATATTTTTTAATCGTT
>JAHEZE010000066.1 GCA_023251235.1 Sphingobacteriales bacterium
TATTATCAATCATCGGGTCGTTGAAATTATCAACGTGACCGGATGCTTTCCATGTGGTCGGATGCATGAAGATGGCCGCATCAATACCCACGATATTTTCATGCATGCGTGTCATGCTGTCCCACCAATAGTCTTTGATATTTTTTTTCAGTTCGCTGCCCCATTGGCCGTAATCATACACTGCCTGCAACCCGTCATAAATTTCACTGCTTGGAAAAATAAAGCCATACTCTTTACAATGGGAGATAATCGCCTGGAATTTATTGTTATCGTTTGCCATAATTTTTTAATAGACCCGCAAATGTAATAAAGCATTACTAATTACTTATTTCAGCTTTTCATTCTGTTGGTGACGTTCGGCATCTCTTTGAGATTTTTTTTTAAAATTTTTCTGTAAAGCATCTGATAAATCAACACCGGTTTGGTTAGCCAGGCAGATTAATACCCATAATACATCGGCCATTTCATCTGCAAGAAGCCCCCTCCTAACCTCCCCCGAAGGGGGAGGAATAGAATCTTCTTTATAAGATTGGTCACCATATTGTCGGGCCATATGTCTTGCCAGTTCACCAACTTCTTCGGTCAGTATAGCCATATTGGTAAGTTCGCTGAAATAGCGGACACCCACGGTTTTTATCCATTGATCCACGTCTTGCTGGGCTTGCTGAAGAGTCATAACAAAAAATTTTTGTAATTCCTGCAATTTAGCATGATTCTTGCCGTTTTTATCTTCCTTCGTACCACTTACCCTCTGAAACAATAACAACCGTTTACTTAATTATTAATTATTGTATTCTATGAAGAAGCCAATTATCCTGAAAGGCCTTTTATTTTTTGCATTGATTGGTATGTATCCCCTGATTCATGCACAGGCTAAACCATTACGCAATGCCGAAATAATAACTTCCCCCGTAACAAAGCCATTTAAGGTTCTTACCAACGGTAAACAAATCACCATTCAGTCTAATCAAATAATGCGTTCAGTTATAGTGTGGACTTCCAGTGGCCATCGGATAGTTGAGCAAAAAGACCTGAATACAACTTCACACAGTTTTACAGTACCTACCAAAGAAAATATCGTGTTTCTGTTAATTGAATTTTCTGACGGAAAGAGATACACTGAAAAAATGGGGGTGAAATAGTGAATGGTGAGTGGTCAATGGTGAATGCCTGTGCCTTGACTATTATCTATCAGTTATTATCTACTCCTTATTCTTCGTATCAATAATTATCGTTACCGGCCCATCGTTTGATAACTCTACTTTCATATCAGCTCCGAATATTCCTGTTTTGATAATTTTATCCAGATCCCTGGATAATTGCTGAATCATTTTTTCGTATAAAGGAATGGCTACATCTGGCTTGCTTGCTCTGATATAAGAAGGGCGGTTACCTTTTTTAGTGGATGCATGAAGTGTGAACTGACTGATCAGCAAAATATTTCCTCCCATTTCTTTGATGGAAATATTCATGATTCCATTGGTATCATTAAAAATCCGGAGATTAACTATTTTTCCCGAAAGCCATTCAATATCTTCCGAAGTATCGGCATCTTCAATGCCGAGTAGTACCAGCAAGCCATCTCCAACAGAGGCATGAATTTTCCCTTCGATTATTACACTGGCCTGAGTAACTCTTTGAATGACGGCTCGCATACAGGTTATTCGTTAGTGGTTATCCCATAAAGATAATTTCATTCATGTAACGATATTACCTTTGTGGGAATTTTTTATCTGCAATGAATAGGATAGATATTTCAAAAGAAATACAATTTCAAACTACCCGTAGCGGCGGCAAAGGTGGACAAAACGTAAACAAAGTTGAAACTGCCGTCATCGGTTTTCTCAATATTGCAGCATCAGAACTTCTTTCAGAAGAACAAAAAGAAATTGTTTTACAAAAACTGCCCAATCGTATCAATAGCGGAGGAATGTTGATGGTAAAATCGCAAACCCACCGCACACAACTTGCCAATAAGAATGAAGTAATTGAAAAAATGAATGAGGTGATAAAAAAAGCGCTGATAAAAAAGAAAAAACGTATTCCTACCAAAGCCAGTAAAGCTGCGAAAGAAAAAAGGCTGGATTCAAAAAAGAAAAAAGGAGAAACTAAAGAAGGCAGAAAGAGGATTAATTACAGAAATCTTTAAACATCCCCTCCATTAATTTTTTTAAATTTACACACTGATGAAGTGGAGACTGATCCTCATATTATTTATTATTATCCTGTCCGGAAGTTTTGTTATTCACTCCTGCAGAAAAGACCAGGAAGATGTGCCGGGCAAGACTCTTCTGGCATTTACAATTCCGAATGGTTTTCCTCCGCCATTGTATAATTTTTCAAAAAACCCATTAACAGAAGAAGGCTTCCAATTGGGAAGAATGCTTTTTTATGACGGCAGACTATCCAAAGATGGTCATTATCCTTGTGCTTCCTGTCATCATCAGGTGGCCGTCTTTGGCACTTACGATCATGACCTGAGTCATGGATATAATGATCAGCATTCCAACCGGAATGCCCCCGCCCTTTTTAACCTTGCCTGGAAAAATGAATTTCATGCAGATGGAAAATATAAAAGTCTTGAGGAAGAATGCCTTGATCCCATCCAAAGACCCAACCAAATGGCAGAAGAAATTGGTAATGTAATAACGAAACTTCGCAATGATGAACACTATCATCATATGTTCAAAGCAGCATTCGGCAGTGATGAGATTACCATTGAAAGAATGGAAAAAGCATTGGCTCAATTCATGGTTTCCATGATCACTGCCAATTCAAAATATGACCAGGTGAAAAGAGGTGCAGCAACATTTACTGATTATGAACAAAGAGGCTATGCATTGTTCCAGGCTAAATGTGCAAGCTGTCACCCCGAACCTTTGTTCACTGATATGTCTTACAGGAATATTGGGCTAAAGCTCAATGATAATTTAAAAGACTTTGGGAGATTGGTAGTAACCGGTAAAAAAGAAGATTCGTTAAAGTTTCGTGTGCCTTCGCTGAGAAATGTTTCTATCACTTATCCTTATATGCATGATGGTCGGTATGCAAGCTTAAATTCATGTATTGAACATTATGGAAATAATGTACAGCAAGGCACAACACTTGATCCTTTACTTACGAATGGTATTCATTTCAATAGTTCAGAAGTGATCGACCTGGTGGCTTTTCTCAGGGCACTCACTGATTCTACTTTAACAAAAGATCCAAGGTTTTACCTGGCGCATTAATTTCCTTTTTTATAACCGGGGCTCCAAAGCGAATTACATTGTATAATCTGAGGCCAAAGATTAAATTTGCCGAAATATCCTTTATTGAGCAGCATTAAAAAACTGGCGGGGCAAACTCTTTGGTATGGTGTACCCACCATTGCCAGCCGTTTCCTCGGCTACCTGATGAACCTTTCGCTGCCGCTGATCTTTGCTCAACCAGCCATCACAGCTGACCTGACCCAGGTGTATGCCATCATTCCTTTTTTAAATGTCTTGTTCACCTATGGCTTGGAAACGGCTTATTTCCGTTTTTCCCAGGATCATGATCAAAAGAAATTATATAATACATTATCCGTTTCACTTATTGCTTCCACTATTTTCTTTACGGCTGTTTTATTTTATTTTAAAAACACGATAGCCGGTTGGGCTAACCTGGATAAAACACCGGAATACATCACATGGATGGCGGGTATTATTTTCTTTGATGCACTAAGCACACTTGCTTTTGCAAGACTCAGGCAGGAGAACAGACCAAAGCGTTATGCATTTGCAAGAATTGCCGGAGTAGTGATGAATATACTTGTTGTGATTTTATTTCTTGGCATTATTCCAAAATATGTACAAAACCACCCTGATAGTTTTTTGGGAACAATCTTTAATAAGAACATTGGAATTGGCTATTACCTTATCGGCAATCTCGCCGGCAGCATTCTTACATTTATTATTTTATGGAAAGAGTTCAGACAGATCCGGTTCAGTTTTGATGGTGTTCTCTGGAAAAAAATTATGCACTATAGTTACCCGCTGATAATTGTGGGTATGGGCGGTATGGTAAATGATATGCTTAGCCGGCTTATTTACCAGCATGTTGTGAACTTACCCGAACAGGAAGCCAAACATGAACTTGGAATTTTCGGAAATATTTACCGGCTGGCCGTTCTGATTACTATCATGATCCAGGCATTCCGGATGGCAGCCGAACCTTTTTTCTTTAACCGGAGCAATGAAGAGAATGCACAAAAAATTTACGCAAGGGTGATGAAATTTTTTGTGATTGCCTGTTGCTTTATGTTTCTTTTCATCAGTTTGTATATTGATGTATTTGCCTGGTTCTTTACAGCCATTCATAAACCCCTGTGGGTAGAAGGTCTGTATATAGTTCCTTTACTTGCTCTCGGAAATATTTTTCTCGGCATTTACTATAACCTGAGCATCTGGTACAAACTAACAAATAAAAACCTGCATGGCGCTGCCATTACAATTGCCGGCGCGGTTATTACTATTGTTTTAAATATTATTCTTATTCCCAGGCTTCATTATCTCGGCGCTGCTATTGCCACCTTCTGTTGTTATTTTTTTATGATGATTACCAGTTATATGCTGGGACAGAAATATTATCCTGTTCCTTATGTAAAGAAAAAACTGATCGCCTATATTGTTTTGGTGGTATTAATGTACCTGGTACACCGGGTTTTGCTTCTGCTTTGGGATGATCGTTGGTTTAACTTAGGAACAGCTACAGTATTATTATTATCGTTTGCTTATTTTATTTCGAGGATTGAGAGAAAGGAGTTGGAAAGGTTGCCGGTTGTTGGAAAATTATTTTCAATGAAACCTACTTAATACATCTTCACAAAAGGATTATTCATTTTCTCAAAGCCCACCGTCGTCATTGGTCCATGACCGGAATATACTTTCGTTTCATCAGGCAAAGTGAAAAGCTGAGTCTGAATACTGTTAATTAAAGTAGCATAATCTCCGCCTGGTAAATCCGTTCTTCCGATACTCATATTAAAAAGAACATCGCCACTGATGACAAAGCCGCCCGGCTCATGATAAAAACAAACACTTCCGGGTGAATGACCGGGTGTAAAGCGTATTTCTAATTTATCCTGTCCGATACTGATTGTTGTTCCTTCTTTTATGTAAACCAATTCTCCATCGTATTTTTCAAAAGGCATCTGCCACATGAGACCCGCCTGTGGAGCAAAATCCAGTACAGGTTTTTCTTTAAGATGAATATGCAATAACAGCCCCCATGTTTCAGCCACCCATTTATTACCAAACACATGATCGAGGTGACAATGAGTATTGAGCAGTAAAACAGGCAACAGGCCTGCCTTTTCAATGAAGGTTTTTAATTCATCCTTTTCTTCCTGAAAATAACAGCCGGGATCAATAATGCAGCATAGCCCTTCCGCATTATATAATACGTAGGTATTTTCCTGAACGGGATTAAATGTAAATTCCTTAACGCTTAACATGGATGGTTTTCCGTACTTTTAAAAGGCAGCCCCTCCAAACCTCCCCATCAGGGGAGGCTTTGCTGACGCACAAAGCCAAAAGTAAGAATTAAGCTTTTGTTTGCTCTGTTTTGATAATTGATGAATAGATTTGTTGCAATAATTAAATTAAGATCTTTTTAAACCGCAGGCTCTTCATCCCCTCCTACGGAGGGTCGGTAGTGTTTGCAAATAGGGAAATGAGCGAAGCGATGGGTAAATGATGATAAGAATTACCCAACTTTGAACGGAGCGTCGCAACAAAAGCTTAATCAGGGTTACCTAAGTTGGCAACCAAAAAAATTTAAATCCGATTTTATTACGATACGAAACAGGCAGATCTTATGAAGAAAGTAATCAGTTTTCTCTTTTGTACAACAGTTTTCTACTCCCTGAAAACAACAGCACAGGTAAATACGGTGGAATTTGGTAAAAACCGGGTTCAGTATCAGAAATTCAACTGGAAATATTACCAGACAGATAATTTTAACACCTACTTCAGTCAGGATGGATTGTCTATTGGCAAATATGTGGCACAGATTGCCGAAGAAGAGTTACCCGGCATTGAAGAGTTTGTGGAATACGGGCTACAGCGCCGCGCCAATATTGTAGTGTATAACAACTTTGATGAGTTTCAACAAAGTAATATCGGCCTCGGTATTGATTGGCAAAACACCGGCGGTGTAACCAAGCTGGTAAATAATAAAATCGTTATTTTCTTTGATGGCAATCATGAAAATTTAAAAAGGCATATCCGGGAAGGCATTGCAAAAGTGCTGGTGGATAATGTGCTTTTTGGCGATGACCTCGGTGAGTTTGCTGCTAATCAGGCTTTACTTGATCTTCCAAAATGGCTGACAGACGGTTTTACTGCTTATGCCGGTGAATACTGGAGTGCCCAGCTGGATGATGATCTTAAATCAGCTTTGCTGAGTGGCCGCTATAATAATTTTTATCAGTTTGCACATGAAAAGCCTTTATTGGCAGGTCATGCTTTTTGGCGATACATCGGTGAAAAATATGGCAAGAGCAAAACCACGTACATGCTTTACCTGGCCCGTATTTACCGTAACCTGAATACAGCCAGCAACCGGGTAACCAAAAAGAAAAAATTTAAAACCCTTCTCAGCGATTTCATGACAGAAGAAAGTCAGAAATATTTTAAAGATATCCGTGGAAGAAGAGTGGCGCCGAAAGGACAGTTGTCGGTTTCAGAATATATAAATAAAAAAGATTTTATCCGCTTTAATGCAAACCCGGTACCACGCAACATGAGTTATGCTGTGGTGGAATTTAAACAAGGAAAGTATTATGTAGTGCTGAATGAAAATTTTGTAAACAGGAAGATCCTGTTGAAATTCGGTGCACGGTCAAGAGAAGATGAAAAAAATCCCAACTATCCCATTATGGCATGGGATGGCAAGGGCTCAAGACTGGCTGTGCTGTACTGGGAAGAAGGAAAGATAAAACTGTTTGTATATGATGTAGTGAACCGTGTGAAAATTAATAAAACAGAACTCAAACAGTTTGACCAGGTGCAGGATATGAAATACATGCTGGACGCCAACACTCTTTTATTCAGCGCTGTTAAAAGCGGGCAGACAGATATTTTCGTTTACAAAATAGATAAGCAAACGACAGAGCAGATCACCAATGACGTGTATGATGACCTGGATGCTTCCTTTGTGGCCTTTCCCAATAAAACGGGGATCATCTTTGCCAGTAACCGGGCATCGGCCACCGCACTAAGCAGTGATGACACCTTACCTCATAATCGTTTTAATATTTTCCTGGTTAACAATTGGAATAAATCTGAATTCAAACAGATCACCCAGCTTACGGATATGAAACAGGGCACCGCCCGTTTCCCTTCACAATACAATACTTCTCACTTCACTTTTGTTAGTAATGAAAATGGAATTAACAACCGGTATGCAGGATTTTTTTCAACAGAACGGGCAGGTCTTGATACACTGGTATATATCGGAGATGAAGTTCTTCACAATCCTCAACTTAAAGAAGTGGACTCATTATTGAAAGAATGGGGAAAGAGTGATATTGACTCCGTAGGATTTTTCTCAGTTACCAATGATTCAACTTATGTTTTCCCCATCACTAATTATCAAAGTGGTTTGCTGGAAACAAGAACCGCCGGTGACAACCAACAGGTAAGTGAAATAGTTCGCCAGGGCGATTATAAATTTCTGTATCGACTTCGGGTCGATGATAATACGCTGCGTCGCCGCAATATTACAGCCCGGCCCACGGAATATATGAAGCAGGTAATGGAAGAAGAAAAATTTGGTGAAAGCAAAAAAGACATTGAAATACCCGGAGTAAAAGACTCTGCAGCCATTCAAAACAATTTTTTCCAGAATGAATTTCAGCAGGAGAAAAAAGATTCTTCCCGGGTAGGCAAAGTATTTGAATCAGTAGAAATACCAAAAGCAGAACCAGTTTTGAAAAAAGCAAAACTATTTGAATACCGGCCTCCCAAGTTTTTTAATGATTATATTGTTAGTGGTTTTAATAACAGCGTACTCATTTCCCGTTATCAACCTTATGCCGGAGGAGAAGGACCTATCAAGCTCAGCAATGGTAATGCATTTAATGGCATGATTCGTATGGGGACTTCTGATCTGATGGAAGACTGGAAATTTGCAGGTGGTTTTCGCCTCAGTACCGACTTCAAGGATAATGAATATATTCTGTCAACCCAATACCTGAAAAAGAGAATTGATTACGGACTTACTTATTACCGTAATACACAACGGGTGTTGGTTTCTGATCAGCAGGGAAATGATTTTGTAAGCAGACTTTACACAAATCTTTACCAGGCAACGGTGGCCTATCCTTTTGACAGAGTAAGAAGCCTTCGTTTTAATGCCGCATTCCGATCTGATAATATTGTGATCCTTTCTGATGACCTTAATAATCCCCCTTCCACTTTGAAAATCCCAGACATAAAGAGTCACTATGCACTATTGCATATTGAATATGTACATGATGATGCTATTACTCCGGCACAGAATATATGGTATGGTTTGCGGTATAAGTTTTATGTTGACTACAATGCCCGAATAAACAAAACTGCCACGCAGGAAAATCCTTATACATTCAATGTGGGAGGGGATGCAAGACATTACCTGCCTATTTACCGGAACATTATTTGGGCCGTTCGTGGCGCATTTGATGTTTCATGGGGACCACAAAAACTTATTTATTATCTCGGTGGAGTCGATAACTGGCTATTACCGAAATTCAACAGCGCCAATAAACCTGATCCCGATGCAGATTATGCATTTCAATCACTGGCTGTAAACCTGAGAGGCTTTAAACAAAATGTTTCTAATGGAAATAATGCTGTGGTCATGAATAGTGAAGTTCGGTTACCGGTATTTGCCACTTTTCTGAACCGCCCCATTAACAATGCATTCCTTCGCAATTTTCAGCTGGTACAATTCTTTGATCTGGGTGCTGCCTGGAATGGAGCTTATGATAAAATAGCAAGGCCATCTGTTCTTTACAGCCAGCCAGGAAATCCTGTTGTGGTAAAAATAAAAGCCGGGGGTATCGGGCCTTTTGCAGGCGGATATGGTTTTGGCGCCCGTAGCGTATTGCTGGGTTATTTCTTACGTTTTGATGCCGGTTGGGAAATGAATGGCTTCTTTAAAGGCAAGCCCATGTTGTATTTTGCAATGGGCCTTGACTTTTAAACAACAACATAATTTTTTTCAAACATCTCTTTATGGGAGGTTTTTTTTATTGCCAAGAATAAGGATAGTGTTAACAGTTAAAAGCCCCATTAATCCGAAATAAGACAGTTTTTGGTATACTGTCCCTTCGAAATGTTCGTTGATACCATTATACAAAATCCATAGAAAAAAAAGAATGTTGCCGGCAGTGGCAAGTATTGTCAAAATATTTTTAATTTCTTTCATATTGAAAAAATTTAGATTGTTGTTTACTCTATTCTGTTTTAAGCATTCCTGTTTATTACCATTGCAATTTTCTCGAAAAAAACATAATAATGCCAAGCGCAATAAACAGCCCTAAGCTTCCCATTAATAATGCATAATCCTCCAACTGAATAATAGTGAAAATATAAGCATACACAACGCCTAATACAAAACTGATAAATATAGCCAGCTTGCCGCTTTTCATAATGCTGCCTACAAACCATGTAACCAACCCGATGGTAGCAGCTGCTGCAATCAGATATGCCAGATTATAACCTAAGTATTCTGAAATTGATAAAAGCAAAGTATAAAACAGAACCAACGCCAAACCTGCCAGACCATATTGTACAAAGTGGAGATTTCTTTTGTACATCGTTTCAATCAGAAAAAAAGAAGCAAACGTAAGAATGATGCAAAACAACGCATACTTTACTGACCTTTCCGTTTTATTATAACCATCTACAGGAATCAGCAGGTCAACCCCCAGAGTAGTTTTCGACAGATCATAAAAATTATTATCCCAAACCTGGGGTATTGAACGGTTCATGAATTTCCAATTAGCCACAAAACCGTTGTCATTTACTTCTCTCTGATCAGGAAGTTTAATGCCGGTAAAACTGGGGGAAGGCCAGGAGGAGTGAATTTTTATTTTGTTTTCTCTTGCTGTGGCAGCAATTAATAATTGTTCAGAACCGTTGAGAAAAAATTTCATGGAATAGACATGTTCTTTTATGGCTTCCTCCGGGGAAAAATTAACTGAAGCACTATAAGCATCCGGCATAGAAGAAAGCCCCGTAGGTTGTGGATTAAATATAAGATTGCTATCCATCCATCTAATATTAACATCTTCATTGATTCCTCTTATATTATCCGTTACTCCAAACAAAAGCACCGCTTCATTCCATAAAATATTCTGTTCGGAAATTTTCAGCTGCTTCCAATCAATTGGATTGAATTTACCATTCAGCGTTATTTCACTCCGGTACACAATCACCTGGTAAATGCCCCTGTATCTTTTTTCCGGAAGTATTTTTGCTTCGGTTTCAGATTTGTCCGGCATAAAATAAATTTTCTGCTTCGCTACTACGGTATTCCCTTTGTCATCTTTTGAATAAAAATTATACGGTATCATCAACAAAGGACCGGTAATTGTTTGCTTATCCGCCCATTTGTTACTGATATCGGTTACTGCTTCCTGCTGCCGCTGTTTTCTTTCTTTTACCAGCTCCATGATGAAGTTAGTGGGCACCCAAAGAGCAAGCGCCATCACAAAAATGATAACCGCCTTTATGAAAAGTTTGCCTTTCTCAAATAAAGACGCAACCTTAGCAGATAATGTTTGTTCCATTTTATTATTTTTTTAAAAATTAACTTGTTTGTTCTGCCACCCACTTCCACCAGAAAGCCGTGCAGGTGCCATAAACAAAAATCTCATAGAGATCGTCCGATGCTGAATGTCCATTACGGACAACCGCCATACAAACGGGAACCATAAATAGAATAGCCAGAAGAGTTGCAACAAAACCCAAAGGATGTACAGGAATATACAGCCATCCAAATTTTTTAAACCATATTGTTTTCATGATTGTTGATTTTGACTTTAAGAACAATTACAATTTTCACCCAAAGCATAAATTAAAAGAACTGCCACCAGCCCTGCACTCAATACTGCCACCAGCAGCGGGAACCATTTCTTTTGCAAATTAAATTGAAGGAGGAATTCTTCTTCTGTAAAATGAAATTCTATTTTCAAAACCTGGAAAATAGTAAATAAAAATGCAAGTACAGGTCCGAAAAGGATCAGCAAGTTGATATTCCATCCCAATGTTTCCTTTATACCCCATTTTTCAAGCGAAGGTTGTACAGCATCAAAAGGTCCATCAATTTTCAATCCGAATTTTAATAAAACAATAATAATAAAATACGCAGTAGGCAAAGCAAGTAATAACCCGCCAGCTGTAAGCCAGTTGTTTTTAAAAGTGGATGTTTTCATTTTTGAAATCTTTATGTTTGAGTGAATAATAAATTATATGCATTTTTTGTTTCCGTTTCCACTTTTTCTTCAGTTTCCAGTCTTTTTATTTTTTGCAAACAAATAACCAGGGGTACTAAGCCGACAAATCCAAAGGAGCAATCCATAAACCTCCACCAGAATGGCATATCGCGGAAATGCCCTGCTATTAAAGCAAAAGGAATGATCAGGATACAGACAATGATACTAAATTCAATTACCCATTTGTTTTTAACCGGGTTTTTTAGCGGACCAATAAAAAGGAACGCCATAACAAAATGAAAAAAAGCCAGCCAATCATAACCATAAAACAAGTAAGGGTAATCTTTACCTGTTTGTTGAATTGCCAGTAACAGTTCCTGCAACCAACCCTTAATAGACCCATCAAAAGGAAAATGATTGATGAGGAATTTAAGCTCCGGCTCTACAGGAATAGCCATAAGCCCACTGACGAAAAAGGACAGAATAAAAAATTTAAGCCAGTTGCGGATAATTTGTTTTTCTTTATTCATAAAAAGTACTTTGTATTTCAAAGTATAAATACAAAAAAAAATTATTTTATCCCTTTAATCATATTCTCCAGGGAAGTAATGTGATCGGTAAAAGACTTTTCACCTGCTTTGGTTACAGAATAAGTTGTATTGGTTTTTTTTCCAATAAACCCCTTTTTCACTTTCAGATACCCATTTTCTTCCAGGTTGAGTAAATGAGTTGCAAGATTTCCATCGGTAACCTCAAGCATCTGCTTCAAATCATTAAAATTAATTTCCTCATTCACCATGAGTATGCTCATCACCCCAAGGCGGATGCGGTTATCAAAAACTTTATTTAAACCAGTTATCGGATTTTTCATGTCCCTATCCCCTAAAGGGGGATTTTTATACATTCTTTTAAGGAATGATTTGTTTTATAAATAGTTTAGCCGTTCGTTAAATAGAAACCTCCTAAACTCCTCTTTAGGAGATGGTGGCTAATTTCTTTCATACTTCCACCACATTGCAAACCCATAAATGATATGCAGTACCCCAAAACCGAAAGCCCAAAAATAAAGTCCGTAACTAATGTATTGTGTACTGAGAAGACCGAGAATGATTTCACAATAACCGAGGTACCGGACATCAGTAAAAGTGTATTTGCTGGCATTCACCAATGCCAATCCGTAAAAAACAAGGCTTACAGACGATATATAATGCCAATCATCGTTCTGAAGCATGGCCAGAATAAATAAACCACCTGCAACAAGCGGAATAAATAGGTTGACAGTTAATCTTTTTGAAGTATTGTTCCAAACAGGTTGTTTATCATGATGAGCTTTCCTCCATGTAAAATAAAATGCGGTAACCAATGCAGTTATCAAAATAAACATAGCGATCAGTAAAATATCAAGTTTTAGTTTATGAAAAGAGATGCTTGTAAAACCAACTTTATTAATTTGACTATAATAGTTGTCAAGAATTTGTTTTGCAAAGAATGCGCCGGCTAATGCGCAGATGCCCGCTGCAATTCCGCTAAGTCCACTTAGTGAAATGAACCTGGAAGATCGTTCCATAATACGCTTAATATCCTGGATAGTCTCCAATGGTGGTTGCCCGCCCGGATGACCGGGTCGGACGGGGTTTTCTTCTTTCATAAAAAGTACTTTGAAATACAAAGTAAATATTCAATTTCTATATTTCCAAATAATTTTTGCAAGCTTGCGGTTAATTGACTGCAGGAAAAGTAATCTTTCCTGTCCCCGTTACGTACATTTACAGGTTGTAAATGACTTTTACCCGAAAACTATATATTATTATCTTATTCCTGTTATCCCCGGGAATAATGATATTATCCCAACGAAAATTTATTTCGGGAATTATTAAAGATGCACATAGTGAAGAACACATACCGTTCGCTTCGGTGCAATTTCTTAATTCAACTATCGGTAAACTCTCGGACTCAGCCGGTACTTTTAAATTTTACCTGGCCTCCTGGCCATCTGATACATTACTGATCACTTGTGTGGGTTATCAACCATTTAAACTATTTATTCCAAATACTCTTGACAGCATCGCCGCTGATATAATTATGGAACGGGGCACTTTTAATGAAGGTGTAAAAGTAAAATCGAAAGTGAACAAAGGACTATTTCTCTGGAGAAAAATTGTTGAACACAAACCCCGGAATGACAAATTCCGTTTCGATAATTTCTCCTATGAAGTGTATAACAAACTGGAAATTGATATTAAGAATCTGAACTTTGGAAAATTTTCAAAATTCAAACCATTAAGACCCATCACCAATCTCATCACGGGTAATATTGACACATCAGAAGGACTTCCCTATTTACCTACCTATCTTACAGAAGCTATCTCAAATTATTATTACGAGAAGAAGCCTTTAAAACGAAGGGAATTGATAAAAGCTGCCAATACTAATGGCGTAAAAAATGAAAGCATTATACAATTTCTTGGCAGCACCGATCAGAATGTAAATGTTTATAATAATTTCATTCCTGTTTTTAACAAGCAGTTTGTAAGCCCGGCCAGCGATAATGGTGATGCGTATTATAATTACAGGGTTGTGGATACACAAGTGGTAAATAAAAACCGTTTTTATCATCTAATATTTACACCCCGGCACCGAGGCGAAAATACATTTGAAGGAGATTGCTGGGTACATGCTGGCACTTTTGCCATTCAGAAGATGAATTTGCGATTAGGCAAAGATG
Source organism: Sphingobacteriales bacterium (assembly GCA_023251235.1). GTDB lineage: Bacteria > Bacteroidota > Bacteroidia > Chitinophagales > Chitinophagaceae > VBAS01. Next base: position 14,172 of record JAHEZE010000066.1, read on the forward strand.
CCAATGTGAATTTCCTGGAAACACTTTCGATGATACAGGAATACCGATTGCTGGATGATTCGACAACATGGTTTCTTTCAAAAGATAAATTTGTAGCAGATATTACACCCATCGGAAAAGAAAAATTGGGATTCATTGGCCGTAAAACAACTACTTATAGAAATATTGTTGTGAATGATTCCAGTATTATTAATGAATTAAGTAAAAATAAAATCCTTGAAGAAGTAATTACCTTACCGGGTGCTGAAGAAAAAGACAAAAATTACTGGGCCACTGCACGACATGAAGAGCTAAACAAAAATGAGAAGGGTATTATTAAGATGATTGACACCCTCACAAATGCCCCGGTCTTTAAAAAATTTACCAATACCCTGAACTTCATCGGAACGGGATATCTCAACAGAGGCAATTATCAATTAGGCCCCTGGTATAACTGGATAACGGCATCCGGATGGGAAGGCTTAAGATTACGTTTTGATCTTGGCACCAACCACCGGTTTGATAATCACTTCAGGTGGCATGCCTATCTTGCCTATGGCTTTCTGGATAAAAAATTTAAAGGCAAAGCCGAGTTATTCTATCTGCCTTCAAAACATCCCCGTACTTACTGGTATGGCTCCTATACGAATGATCTTGACTATGGACAAAACTATTATGGGGAAGTAACCAGTGATAACATTTTTGCTTTAGCGATCCGTAAATCCGGAATCCCTCATAAGTATATCAATATAGATGAAAAACGCTTTGAATATTTTCATGAAACCAAATCCGGGTTTTCAAATCTGCTGGCTATAACACATAGCCAGTTCAATCCTCTGAAAAATATTCCGCCCAGGGATTCATTTACCATTGCCAAAGGAAATCCACTTGCTTCATTTGAAATTTCTTTAACACTAAGATTTGCTTACCTGGAAAAATTTATTGAGAACACCTTTTACCGTACCAGCCTGGGAAGTCCCTACCCGATTCCCGAGATAAGAATTACTCGTGGAATTTCCGGTATTGGTAAAAGTGCCTATACCTATACCAAACTTTCAGGAAGTGTTAATGATTTTATTAAATTACCGCCCTTCGGAAGTATTGAGTTTTATGTGTATGGAGGAAAAACTTTTGGAACGCTTCCTTATACATTTCTTGATATTGCTCCCGGCAATGAATTATATTATTATAACAAATATGCTTTCAGCCTGATGAATAAATATGAATTTGTTCATGATAAATATGCCGGGATCACTTTTGAACATAATGTGGGCAATGGTGTATTCCGCTTTATTCCAAAATTAAAATTCCGCCAATTCTATACTATTAAAACTTTGTGGGGTAGCCTGAGTGCTGCCAACAAAGCACTCAACTTTAAACAAGGATATACTTTTCAGACATTAGATGGCAAGACCTATCTTGAACTTGGAACAGGGATAGATAATATTTTTAAAGTACTCCGGATTGATTTTATCTGGAGAGTATTGCCAACTCCCTTACCAAAAGATAACAATAAAAAATTTGGTGTCTTTGGAAGCTTCCGACTGAGCTTCTGAATTTCAATCCTGATATTCTTGTATTACCAGATATACAAATTACACATTTCAACTATTCGTAAGTTTGAATCCTAAAACTATCATTAATTTTATTATTCTGATTATATGGGAAATGAAATGATTTCATATTTACAACGTCTTGAAATAATGGCTTTCTTTTCAGGGTATCCTCTGCTCTATCTTGTTATTCTATCTTATGCAGGTAAAGAAGAATTAAGAACTATAACGAAAAAAAGACTTATATCTCTTTTACCCTTTGCTTATGGCCTTATTGGTATTTTATATTTGGGACTTCAATTGAGAAATTTATATCCTGATTACTCAATAAGACATATTACTTCGGCAATTCAAAATCCTTTTCTGGCAGGATGGGGATTACTTTCGATTTTTTCGTTTATTCCTGTTTTAAATAAAAAACCTGTCATCTGCCTTTTGCATAGTCTTGTCTTTTTTTATTTTTTATTAAAAGATCTCTATATCCAGATTATATCGACATCCGCTGAAAAAAGTATTTTAAAAAATGATATCAATGTATATTCGGATAGTATCCTCTTAAATATAGCTGCATTTGCAATTATGGCTATTCTTTATTTTTTATTCCTGAGTGTACGAAAAAAAACAAAGTCCATTTCTTAAAAAATGGTTCTCTCTGATTATTTCAGGGGTTATTTTTTTCTTTGTAGTCACCACTTATTCAAAGAATTGAAGGGCTGCATGATTTTAGAAATCCTACATAGTGATGTATCTCATTGATTTCTTTGATAAATATCATACAAAGGGGTTTTATATCAAAATATTTTTACATCGTTCATTTATAGATTGTTCATTTAAAAATAAATTTTATGAAACTGTTAAGTAACAAAAACCTCCTGATCCTCATGATCCTGGTTAGTGGTTATGCCTATATTGCAAGCTGTACACGTAATGATTCTTTAATAGTTCCAATACAATTAACAAAACCATTTGTTGCAACACGGGGAACTAACGTCCATCTGCCGGGAAGTTTGACAGCCGGAAATACCGCTGAATGGAAAGTGGATAAGGCACACTCCAGTGTTTTATGGTCCACCAATTATGTAGGTGCCGCCGGCTTACTCACCGGCCGTTTTAACCAGTTTGGCTTGCACAATGTTATTGATGCTGAAATGACAAGTTATACAACTACCGGCCAACCACTCAAAGACACTTCATGGGCCTTTTATGAAAATGAACCAGGCAAAACTTATTTAAATGGATATGTTCAGATCAACCAATCCAATACAGGCGAACCAGGAAGAGATGCAGGATGTAATGTAACAGGTATGGGCACTGTTGCCATTGTACCCGGAACACAAAATTTAAACCCTGTAAATCTTGCAAAAATTAAAACAACAAAAATTGAATTTGATCCTGCAAGCAATGGTTATATAGTAACTCTTGACCTGACATGGCATGGTTATGTACAAAGCCCGATTACTATGATTACAAAAACAATAGTTGGAAAGCTAAGTTATGTACCTAAAAAAAGAGTTCAGTTTGGCACAGCAGCAGCTTATGATGTGTTTGGTTTGCAATTAAAATTCAGTTTCAACTGCAGAGAATTCGGCATTATCAGTACCAGTATTGCCGATAACATCGATATTGAATGCAACATGAACTTTAATAATAAATAATTCATCCAAAAAATTTAATGATCATGAAACGAATTATCATATATACCGGGTTTATGTTCGCCTTATTGATTGGTTTATCCAGTTGCTATAAGGATATCATAAAACCTGAACTGGGTTTAGGCCCCGATGATTTGCCTCCACAGCAGGTTAGTTTCCAAAGTGAGCTGGCCCCCATATTTAATGCAAGTTGCGCTATTGCCGGATGTCATGTATCAGGAGCTCATACTCCCTACCTTACAACTTCTGTATCCTATACGCAAATTGTAAATGGTGGCTTTGTAAACCTGGCTAATCCAAAAGAAAGTACGATTTATAAAATGATTACGGGAGAAATGGCACAATATCTTCCCTCTCCGGCAAAATCAAACCAGCAAAAAGTATATGATTGGATCAGAAATGGTGCGCCGAAAAATTAAATGACTTTAAAATTTATTACAATGAAATTTAAAATATATAAATCAGGCATTTTGGCAGCAGTAAAGGCATTTTTGATTTATTGCTTGTTAATATCCGGCGGAAATCTGATAGCGCAGGATAATACGGTTGCAACCAACGATGTCCCCGTAGCAAAAAAAATTAAGCCGGTAAAAAATACTTTTCAGAGCGTCTGGATTATCGATAACCAAACTATTCTGGTACCGGTAAAAGGAACTTTTGAAATGGATATTCAGCACCGCTTTGGTACTATTAACAAAGGGTACCAGGATTTTTGGGGATTTTTTGCTCCATCCAACATCCGGTTAGGTTTTAGCTATGTGCCATTTAATAAATTGAATATTGGTCTTGGGGTTACTAAAACTACTGCGGTTGCGGCAAATCAAACCACACCATCACCGGTCTCCGGACCCTTTTGGGATGGGAGTCTTAAATATTCAATAATCACTCAAACAAAGGGTCGCTATCCGGTGAGTGTTACTTATTATACAAATGTTGGGTTCAATACAAAAAAAGATCCTGACCATGCTATTTACAGAGATTCAAAGAATTCATTACTAAAAATGCACTTAAGTTCAGACAGGTTATCTTATTTTCATCAACTGATCATCGCCAGAAAGATCAATGATAAAATTTCAGTACAGGTTGCCCCCAGCGTATCACATCAAAATGTGGTGAACGGATATTTTGTAAAATTGAATGATACAACTTTGGAAATAAAGCCAGAAATGAATTCTACTCATTTTGCTATTGCTTTCGCAGCAAGGTATAAATTAAGCAATGTAACATCGCTGATGTTAGGTTATGACCAACCTATAACCAAACATACTCTTAACAATCCCAATCCAAACCTTTCCTTTGGGTTAGAGTTTAATACCAGCAGCCACTCATTCCAATTGTTCTTTACTAATTTCT
>JAHEZE010000140.1 GCA_023251235.1 Sphingobacteriales bacterium
AAATTGCGCCGCCAGTTTAGGACTCAATCTTGATTGATAAACTTTATTATCATCGTAACGAAGACCTCCGATTATCGTTATTTTATCATTTGCTCTCCATTCATTCTGAAGAAAAATATAATGGATATCATTTGACCGCTTTCCTGCGTACCGGGTAGTATTTAGTTTTTCTGCCACAAAACCTGCGCCGGTACTCAGAAAATTATTATGAGGAAGTTTTAAGTCTGTTTGATTTTCTGCCCGGTAAAAATCCTGTTGAAAAAAATCATGATAGTAAGAAGTTTTATCTGTTTCCTTTAAAAGATTTTGTTCATACTCATACCGGCTGAAATAAAACCGGAGTGATGATCTCAGGTTTTCATTGAACTGCCTTGTCAACACGGGGTTCAGATTCATATCTTTTATATTTCCATTCCCGGTAATTGAAATATCAGTATTACTTGAGATATCCTGCGTAATGAAATAGTTTTTTTGCAACTCATTATAATATCTTGCTGATAGACTGAGCTTGGTTTTTTTATCCGGTTGCCAGTTATACCTCATTTGTGAAGTATAACTATGCCATGGATCCACAGTTTTTCCCGGAGCTGATTTGTCCAGGTCAAAACCATCCGAATTGTTACGATTGCCAAATAGTTGGATACCCCATTTTTCTTTTCTTATAGCTGCCGTGATGTTTGCATCCATTGCATTGAATCTGCCATAACGTAACGAAGCATCAAACCGGTTGTATTGTGGTTGCTCAGTAATAATATTTACTACACCACCCATAGCTTCACTACCATAGAGGCTGGAGGAAGGGCCTTTTACGATTTCAATTTTTTTAATATTTGCAACTGTTAACCTTGTAAGATCTATTACCCCGCCTTGTCTTCCTATAATAGGTTCACCATCCAGTAATATCAATGTGTAATCAGGTGAAAGGCCCTGAATCTGCACACCATTGCCAAATACACCGCCACCTGCTGAACTGGTAGCTCCGGCACTGGTAATGAACAAACCGGTTTGTTCGGAAATAATATCATTTACCCTTAATGAACCACTTTGAGATATTGTTTTTTGTGAAATGATCTGAACTGGTACAGCCACATTACTTAATTTTCTTTCGGTACGGGTAGCTGTAATCACCAATTCATTTAATGTTTTTGAATAGAGTGTATCGTTTTGCGCATAAACAGAAATCAGTAAGCCGGATAAAAGCAGTGTGGAGATAATTTTTTTCATTTCAGTTGTAATTCGGCCACAAAGTTTCTTCAACAATGATGGAGAATTATCATAGGTATGTCATGAAATGAAATGAAAAAAATCTTTGACAAATAAATGACAGCAATTTGCAGATGAATCATGTGTTGAACTGAGCAAGATCATTTCACTTATAAAAAAAATTATTTCGATTTTGCAAAAAGATAATTTGTGATAAGCTGCATTTCACTCTCCGATGTAATTTTTGCCCTGCCGATCATTTCCGGTAATACCTGTTCCCATTTACTGATGTTATAGGCAGAAGGCTTGGGAAGATAATGACAACCTGCACAATTAAACTTATATAACTTAAAGCCCTTTTGAGCTTCTTCCAGGCTGATACCGGGAACTTTTTGCTGCATGCTGATCAGTTCCTTTTCGTTAGGTCTAAGATTAGAAACTGTTGCACATCCAATTAACCCAATACCGGTTATAATAAATAATGTTTTTTTCATTTTTGTTATAATGAAATTCCAATTAATATTCTTGCTTCTGTTCTTTCCCGATCATCCAGCACTTTATTACCGGGGACAATGGCTGTTTTATGCAAGTTGCCCCATTGCGGTTGATAATTTGCAATTACAAACCATCGGTTGCTTCGAAAATTAATTGTAGGGCCTCCGAATAATGCTGAGTATTCCCATCCCTCACCTTTAGCTATCCCATTATTATTCCTTATTTCAAAACCAATTCCGAGTTTTTTATCCAGTTTATACATGTACGCAAAATCCAACTCTACAGGCATTTCATATCCGCCGGAATGAATATTACCATCCTTCCACTTAAATTCTTTTTCCAATTCATAAACACCGTTAAAAGCTAAGAGATGTTTTCCAAAAACTTTATCAAGGATCAGTTTAGATTCCAATTCCAGTTCATCACCGCCTTTAATTCCCCATTCTCCATATAAGGCTAGACCGAGTTTGTTAGCAACAGGATCGCTGAGTTTTACCTTCCATTCATTGCTGAAACCAATTTCGTTGGAAGTGATGGTGCCATCAGAAGTTGTACTGTACCGTTGCTGATAGCGATTAAAATAAAATGCCGTTTGCCAGTTTTTTCCCAAACCGAATTCAACCTCCATTCTTTGATCCTGCGCATGAAAAAATTGACCACTATGTCCCATCCGCGACGTATGCCAGAATTCCAAATCAATTGCCCCTTTAGGCAATACTGTGGTTTGATAAGTTCGTGCAAAATTTCTATCCTGCGCCTGTATTCCTATAAAATCTAATGCTGCTACTATGATGAATAATATCTTTTTCATTGTTTTAAATAATATTTGCCGCAAAAGTCGCTTGCCTTTCTTTCGATTAGTTACGTAATCAGGAATTCGGTTTACGGAATATGGAAAACTAATTTGTATTTTCAGCAAAAGTTATTTTTTATGAAACTGATCATCAGCAGTATTATTCTATTCTTTTGTCTGAAAACAGTAGCTCAGGACAGTATGAGTATACATTATAAAATCTACGATACCAGGGCAAAGCAGATTGTAAATATTGATAAAATAATTGCCGATTGTGAAGATGCGGATGTATTATTTTTTGGCGAAGAACACAATGACAGTGCCGGGCATTATTTAGAAAATAAAATTTTTCAGGCACTACATAAAAAATATGGAGAACAACTTGCATTAAGTTTGGAAATGTTTGAAACTGATGGGCAGCTGGTGTTAAATGAATACCTGGCAGGTTTTATTGATGAAACCCGGTTTGCAAAAGATGTAAGATTATGGAGTAACTATAAAGATTACCGGCCCATGATTGAATATGCCAAACAAAATAAAATTCCGGTGATTGCGGCGAACCCGCCACGACGTTACGTTAGTTTAGTTAGCCGGAGAGGAATGAAATCATTAGACAGTTTATCAAAAGATGCAAAAAAATATTTACCCCCTTTGCCTTATGATACATTAAGCGGACGTTACAGGGAAAAGTTTATCGACATTATGCAGGGTAGTCCCGGCGGGGCCAACCCCAATGTCTATTATAGCCAGAGCCTTTGGGATGCAGGCATGAGTTACAGCATTTATAAATTTCTAAAAAAGAATAAGCGGAAAAAAATTTTTCATTGTGTAGGTGGTTTTCATACGGAAGAAAAACTGGGCACGGCGGCGCAATTACAAATGAGAAATAAGAAATTGAAAATTCTGAATATTGCCAGTTTTAATGATAAAACATTTTCTGATCCTGATTGGGAAAAAGAAAGTTATCGCGGCGATTATATCATTGCTACCAACCCGGAATTGAAAAAGACATTCTGAAAACAGTTGTATTCTTACAGGAATCAGGCCGGGTTAAATGAAATAGTCGTAATTTTTAATCCGTTAAGTTCAGGCTGATTTTTTTTGTCCAAATTATTCCCGGTAATGCAAGCTGTCACTGATACTAATTCTTCAGAACAAAGAAAGTTGGCCGCTATCATGTTTGCCGACATGATGGGTTATACGGCCATGATGCAGGAAGACGAAGCCCGGGCAAAACTCCTGAGAACCCGCCAGAAGCAAACTCTTGAAACACTTATTCCTTCTTACCACGGAACTATTATCCAGTATTTTGGCGATGGCACACTAAGCATGTTTGACAGTGCTGCAGATGCTGTGCGGTGCGGGATGGCTATACAAATTGAATTGCAAAAAGAACCAAAGGTCAAATTAAGGATTGGCATCCACTCCGGTGATGTGGTATATGACAGCGAAGGCATTTATGGTGATTGTGTAAACCTTGCTTCACGTATTGAATCGCTTTCGGTTCCCGGTGCGGTTCTTTTTTCAGACAAAGTATATGATGAAATAAAAAATCAACGGGATATTGAAACGAAAAAGATTGGAAAATTTAATTTAAAAAATGTAAAACAACCCATAGTAGTTCATGCAGTTTCTAATTCCGGTCTTGTGGTTCCATTGTTATCCGAGATTAGCGGCAAAACCGAACCGAAAGGAAATTCAATGTTTTCTTTTCTCAAAAAACCAACCGGGTTCATCAGTTTAACCGCCGCAATCCTGATCATCCTTTTAACTGCAATTTATTTTTACCGGAATAGCAGAAGTACTGATTCCAATTTCGATTCCATAGCAGTATTGCCCTTAGGGAATCTTTCCGGCAACCCGGACCAGGAATATTTTGTTTCCGGTATGCATGAAACGCTTATTACTGAACTTTCCAAGATCAGTGCATTGAAAGTTATTTCCCGAACCTCAACAATACAATACAAAGACACAAAGAAACCACTTCGCCAAATTGCAAAAGAACTTGGAGTAAAAGCGTTGATTGAAGGCTCAGTGATTAAGGAAGGCAATACGGTACGTATCACAGTACAGTTGATTGACGGAACAACGGATCAACATATCTGGTCTAAAGATTTCGACCGTGAACTGCAAAACATTCTCGCCTTATATAGCGAAGTAGCACAAAAAATTGCTCAGGAAGTTAAAATCAAACTGACTCCACAGGATCAGGAAAGGCTGGTTTCTTCACCAATAGTGAATGCCCGTGCTTACGAATTATATTTAACCGGACGCCACTATTGGAATCAAAGAACCATCTATGGTTTTAAACAAGCCATTGAGAACTATAAAAAAGCAATTGAACAGGACAGTAGTTATGCACCGGCATTTGCGGCCATGGCTGATTGTTATATTTTATTAGGTGAACAAGGAGGTATGACACAACAAGAAGCAGGGCGGCTTTCCCATGAGTCTATACAAAAAGCGTTATTGCTGAATAATAAGCTGGGGGAAGCTTATACATCGCTTGGTGTTTGGAAATTAGCTTATGAATGGAATTGGCAAGAATCGGAGAAAGCTTTCAAGCGAGCCATTGAATTGAATCCGGGATATGCCAGCGCCTATCAATGGTATGGTCGCATACTTGGTTTTGCACGAAGATTTGATGAAGCGTTGACACAACTTGCAAAAGCAAAGGAACTTGATCCCCTTTCTCCTATCATCGCTGCATATACCGGGCAAGTTTACATATTTTCAAAACAATATGATAAAGCAGGCGAACAATTGCAGCAAGCGCTGAAAATAAATCCCAACCATGCATTAATTATTCATAATATCGGAGAGCTTTATCTTGCGCAGGGTCGTTATGTGGAAGCTATTGAACCGTTAAAACAATCGGCAGAAATGTCTTTATCGGTACACTATCAGGCAATGTTAGGCTATGCTTATGCCCGTGCCGGCCGAAGGGAAGATGCCGTAAAGATTTTGAATAATCTGCTTAGTAGTGCTGACGCAAATTTTATTTCAGGATTTAATCTGGGTGCAATCTATATGGCTATGGGAAATAAAGAGGAAACACTGAACCAACTCGAGAAGAGCTACGAACAACATGATGTCTGGTTAAAAGAGCTTAAAGCATGGCCATGGTTTGATTCACTGCAAAATGAACCGCGGTACCGGGAATTAATCCGTAGAATGAATTTTCCTGAAAAAGGAAAAATCTTTATCAATAACCTTTTTAGCTTTCTGAGATATTGAAAATATATATTTGAAGTCGTAAGGGGCGCCCCATCCCGTATATCAGGGATTAATTAATTATTACCAATCCTGGTTTGAAGAATATTTTTTAGTAAACATTATGCTCTCAGCAACAGTTCACATGGCTTTAACCCGGTATGCTTTTTAAA
>JAHEZE010000067.1 GCA_023251235.1 Sphingobacteriales bacterium
ATACCGATAGCAGATAATAAGACTGCTGCCGGTCGTCAGAAAAACCGCCGGGTAGAAATGAAATTGAGTTATTACTGGTAAAGTGAAAATGTAAATAATAAAAAAAGCTCCTGTAGATTATAGGAGCTTTTTTTTGTGATGCAGATTTATGTGAATATTAAATTTTCGTCCGCCGGGGTTTTGCCCATAGGTTATTTCAAATAATAGGAATATTGAATGCAGACCCCGGGAGACGATACCGGATAGTTGATTAAATTTATAAATTCCAGTCAGGTTCCGACTCGCAGTTCCGGATAATAAATGGATTGAAAGCCCTTTTGCTTATGTAGTTGTTAGAGAAGGTAAGAATGTTTCGGCTGATGAACTGAACGGGTTTCTTGCTGCAAAGTTTCCAAAATTCTGGCTGCCTGATGGCTACAGCATAATTGACGCCATACCTAAAACTTCTGTAGGCAAATTTTTAAAATCTGCACTCAGAGAAAAATATTATAAGGAACACAATTAATCTATTCGTGGCAAATCGTACAAAAACTCTATCAATTATTTATCGCCTGGTAGACTAAAGCATGGAATATTTTATGCGTATCGGCTACATGCGGCCCCCACATTTGCTCATACAACAGTACTATCATTTTTTCTTTTGGATCAACCCAGTATGTGGTCGCGAATACGCCACCCCAGGCATAAGTTCCGGCCTGGCTTGGGGTAAACCTGCTACCACTTTCAGACACTATCGCAAAACCAAAACCAAATTTATTGTCCTTGCTATCACCAATGTTCACAAACAAGTCTCCGATTTGATTCATTGTCATCATACGTACTGTATTACGTGCTAATAAACGAACACCATTATATTCCCCTCCATTTAATAACATCTGCAATAAAATAACATAATCATAAATGGTAGATGATAAACCTCCACCTCCGGAAAAGTAATTCGTTTTCTGTAACGGATAATTCATATCAAGAGATCCTCCAAAAACTGTTTCCTGCTTTTTTATTATGCCTGTCGAATCCTGTAGAAAAAAATTTACCAGTCTCTTTCCCTTTTCCTCTGGCAAATTGAAATAAGTATCCTTCATGCCAAGAGGTTGAAAAATTCGCTTTGCGAAAAAATTCTCCAGTGTCATGCCGGACCATACTTCAACCAAATATCCTAACACGTCATGGTTCAGTCCATACTTCCATTTTTCACCGGGTTGAAAAAAAAGCGGCAAACTGCCCAGTCGGTTCATAACATCAGAAATTTGCTGATCCCTTACGCCAACTCCTCCCGTAATTTTATTTTTTGAATAAATAGCAATTTCTTCTGGTGTTCCTATTCCCGGGTAACCAATACCCGATGTATGTGTAAGCAGGTCACGTATGGTAATAAGTCTTTTGGCTGGTATAGTAGTATATGTAGTGTCTTTAATATTGAATGAATCTATCACCCGTTCATTGGCAAAGGATGGAATGAATTTGGAAACGGGATCATCCAGTGAAAATCTTCCTTCTTCCCACAACATCATTACTGCGATAGTTGTAGCGGCCTTCGTTTGTGAAGCAATTCTAAAGATTCCATTTTTGTCGAGTGGCGCTTTGGTATCAACATCATTATATCCATAGGCTTTATCAAAAACTATTTTTCCATTGCGTGCAATTAAGGCTACAGAACCATTTACCCATTTATTTTTTACCCAGTTATTCATGCCGGAATCAAGCCGTTCAAGACGGGAAGAAGAAAACCCCGCTGATTCCGGAGAATCTCTTGTGAGCGTTTTTGATTGTGCCTGTACAGAGTTTGTATAGATAAAAGAAATAAAAATCGTCAGAATGGTCATTAAGTATCTTTTCATAACTTTTTAGTTTGGTCATCAAATGTAAAATAAAGTATCTGTGTAATTCGAAGATTAATAATTTTGTCCATTATCCTTATTAAAAATAATTGTTTATTAACCATTGCTGTAAACTGATGCTTATTCTTGCCGCAACTCTAAAATTTTAATATCAAATAATATGAGACTAAAAAACAAAATTGCTTTGATCACTGGAGGAGCTAATGGAATTGGCCTTGCCACTACTCAGCGGTTTGCGCAAGAAGGTGCAAAAATTGTTTTGTGGGATGTATCTGATAAAGGGAATGATGTAGCAGAACAATTGAGGAGAGAAGGATATGATGTCATCTTTAAAAAAGTTTCGGTAACTGATCCCGATGAAGTACATGGGGCGGTGGCTGAAGCCCTGGAATATTTTGGCCGAATAGATATATTAATAAACAACGCCGGAATTACCAGGGACAGAACCTTACTTAAAATGACAATGCAGGATTGGGATGATGTAATTTCTGTAAACCTCACCGGTGTCTTCAATTGCACTCAGGCGGTTGCTCCAATTATGAAGGAACAAAAATATGGACGAATAGTTTCTGCATCCTCTAATGTTGCTATTCGTGGAAACTTTGGACAAACAAATTATGTAGCAACTAAATCGGCTATTATAGGGATGACGAAAGTGTGGGCAATGGAACTGGGTCGCTATAATATCACTGTCAATTGCATTGCTCCGGGATTTATTACAACTGCAATGACAGATGCCATGCCCGAAGAAGTCCGCAAACAAACCATTCCTCATATTCCACTTGGTAAATGGGGAGTACCGGAAGATATTGCAAACGGGTATCTTTATCTCGCATCTGACGAAGCTTCTTTTGTAAGCGGCATTTGTTTAACAATAGATGGAGGAGCAGCCAGATAATTTTTCAAACATTGCCGGTTAGTCTACCTGATTAATGTTTCAGATTTAAATCCATCGCAAGTTTTTTTGAAGAGATAAAAAAAAGTATAGTTGATATACTGCCAACTATTATAATAATTGACATAGCCCATCGCAAGGATTCATTGCCTAATGAAGGAGCAAGAAGATCGCTGATCATTCCTACAACCAATGGGCCTAATCCAAGGCCAATAAGGTTCAACACGAAAAACAAGATAGCTGAAGTAATAGACCGCATGGATGCGGGAACAAGACTATGTGCTACTGCAATGGATGGCCCAAGATACATGCTCTGCAGTGAGGCACAACAACCAAAGCATACTAATGAAAGAATAGTATTTGAAATAAAAAGTGCACCGGCTGCAAAAAGAATTGAAAGGATGATTGCATAGGCCGGAAGTTTCAGATACAAACGAAAATCTTTTTTTCCAAAATGATCGGTAAGTATTCCGCCACCAAAAGAACCAATGGCACCGCCCAGGCCGAATATCGGTCCCACTAAGGATCCTATTTCGGAATTCTTCATACCATGAATTCTCGAGAGAAAAGAGGGAGCCCAGTTAAGAAGGCCATAAATGCAGAATACATGTAAGCCGGTTGCTATTGCCAGATAAACAAAAGTATTGGTGTCATATAATTTATTAAGCACTTCCCCAAGAGAAAGGTTCTCCGTGGTTGATGTTAAGTTATTATCAGTCGCACCTCTTTGTGGTTCCTTTACTAACCTATAAAAGAGAAATGAAAAAATAGTGCCCGGTATGCCAACAGCAAAAAAGGCCGTTCGCCAGCCGAGATGTTGATTAAGATATCCACCCATTAAAAAACCGATCAATATTCCGAAATAGATGCCGGTTGAATAAACAGAAAGAGCAGTGGATCTTTTTTCAGGTGGAAAGTAGTCTGAGATCATTGCATGAGCCGGCGGGCTTCCCCCTGCTTCGCCAACACCTACACCAATACGAGCCAAAAGTAATTGGATGAAATTTCGGGCAAGACCGGAAAAAGCAGTCATTACGCTCCATATACCCAGCGATACGGCAACAGTATTTTTTCGATTGGTTTTATCTGCAAACCGGGCAATCGGAATACCTAAGGTTACATAAAATATTGCAAACGTAAATCCTGAAAGCAGGCCGAGTTGAGTATCGGAGAGGTGTAAATCTTTCTTAATTGACTCCTGCAGAATAACAATAAGTTGGCGGTCTACAAAGTTGAAAACATATACCAGTGTCAGCATAAAGAGAACAAAATTCCGATACCTGATGCTGATGTCGATTTTATGCATGAGTAAATTTAACTCAAGCCGCTCCAATAATTTTAAAAAAAAATTAATGCTCAGGCTGGTGATTTTCTGTTCTATTTTAGATTTACAAATTCTGTAAACCTGTTTCAGGACTAGACAAGTTGTACTTTCCTATGGGCAAGACCCCGGGCGGACTGAAGTTATAAATCCCGGTAAAGTATTCATTTCATTAGCGGAACTTTTTTATATCACTATTTTCTCCAGTTTATCAAGATAAGATTGCTCAATCGTTGCTCCCAGCCCTGCTGTATCGGGTACTTTCATTACTCCGGGTTAAGGCATTGTTGGCTTCAACAACAATCAACATTATGACAGGATTAACTTAAACCCGGTTGTTTGTTGTATTACGATATTATAACATCATTAGTCTTTCTCATTCATTCTTGCAAATGCTTTTTTCAATTCTTCCGGTCCGGCCTTAATCATTTGTTCACTAAAACCATATGTGAGTTCATTTCTCCCTTCTTTTAACTGCAAAAAAACTGCATCAATAAACCCACTGACCGGCGGCGCAAAATCGTGTATCCCTTTACCGCCAAGATCAGTATTTAGTGCAGGCGGTATTAATTCAATTACTTCAATATTTTTTGATTTCACAAGGAGCCTCAGGGAAAGAGTAAATGAATGAAAAAAAGCTTTCGTTGCAGAATATACAGGTGTTTTTGTAAGTGGAGAAAAAGATAAACCAGATGTCACATTGATAATAGTATCCAGCGCTTTTAAATTTAGAAATAGTGAAGAAAGATGAACCGGCGCTTCTATATTGATGGCTATTTCTTCTTTTGCTCTCTGGAAAAAATTACTGTCAGAAATTGACATCCATTGCTGGATGCCCGCATTGTTTATCAATACATTTAAGTCGTTGTGTTCTTCTGCAACCCATTTATACAGGGCTTCTCTTTCTGCCTCCATAGAAAGATTATATTTTTTTGTAACGATGGAAGGAAACCTGGCAGAGGCTTCATTTAATGTTAATTCGTTGCGTCCGCAAATGATTACACTATTGTCTTCTTTGATAAAGCGTTCCGCCAAACCTAAACCAATACCTGTGGCTCCCCCTGTTATCAGTATTTTATTGTTTGAAATTTTCATATCAATTAATTTTTTTAACAAGCGTATTGCTACTCTAAAAACATACAGTTTTTGTACAAAAAATTATACGATTACCTTCTCCAGTTTATCAAGATAAGATTGCTCAATCGTTGCTCCCAGTCCTGCTGTATCGGGCACTTTCATTACTCCGTTTTCATGATAAGAAAGTCCGCCGCTAACCATATCTTCAGAAAACATTAATGGCGTATCAAAATCGCAGTAAGTAATATTATCGCTGCATAAGGCGAGATGCGCCGAAGCAGTCATTCCCAATCTTGATTCCATAAAAGCCCCTACCTGCATCTGCATACCGGCTTTGTCCGCTAGCTTTACAATTTCATATGCATTAAACACCCCGCCTGCTTTACCCACTTTTATATTAAACAAATCGCAGGCTTTTAATTTCAATAACCTTTCTGCATCGTGTGCATCGCCGCAACTTTCATCGGCCATAATAGGAATGGGACTGTTCTTTTTTACTTTTCGCATCCGCATATAATTCCATTTGGCTATCGGTTCTTCACAAAGCTCGATGCCATAAGCGTCCAATGCGTTTAATATCTCAATCGCTTCTTTTAGTTTCCATCCCTGGTTGGCATCAATGCGCAATGGGATATCAAAACCCACTGCCTCACGTATCATCCTGATTCTCTCCACATCTTTTTTCTTCGACTGCCCAAGCTTTACTTTAATGGCAGGATAACCGGCTTCTTTTATTTTCACTGCATCTGCCGCCATCTTTTCTGCATTGTCCAGACTTACCGTGTAATCCGTTACCAGTTCTTTATTATTCTTGCCGCCATACAATTTATATAAAGGAATTCCTTTACTCTGGCCAATGATATCGTGCAGGGCAATATCAAATGCGCTTTTAATACTCGTGTTTGCATAAATAAGTTTATCCATGGCAGCAAGATGTTCTTCCAGTTGCAGTGCATCTTTTCCTTTCAGCAGGTTGGCAAAATATTGTCCTACGATGAAGCAGGTATCAATGCTTTCTCCATTCACGGGCATGTAAGGGCTGCATTCGCCAAAACCTGTAATACCATTACTGGTTCTCAAGATGACAATTACATTTTCCACCATATCTTCTTTAGCCAGAGAAGTAATGAAAGGTTCCTTAAGCGGGATCCGCAGTTTATAAATTTCGGTTTGTGTGATGGTGACCGGTTGGCTCATATTGTTATTTTTTTAATGTTCATTATTAAACAGAATACGGAGTCCCAGGTTTATTCCTCCCAGAAAAGGAGCATTATCATTTTTCAAAAGAAAATTGTTTGGATAATTGGTGGTGGGAATGTGTAACCTTGCTTCAGTAAAAAAGAATATTTCATAAGCAATCGGAATTTCCCAGCCGGCAGAAAGATCAAAAGATAATCTTTTAAAATCACCCGAACCATTGACAACATTATTTTGTACCATGTAAAGTGATGTATCAACGGCCGTAGAAAAACTATTGGATGCTGTACCGATAATGAGGCCAAAACCTGCTGAACCGTAGAGATTGAATTTATCTAACTTATTAAATGACCCAAGCAGGTATCTTTTTATTCCCAGCGAAAGTTGCCGCAATCTCATTTCAGAGTGGTTGGAAAAAGAAAGGGTTTGCGGTTGGGTAGAAATTGATTTGGCATCAGCGGTAAGATTGCTGTTGTACTTGCCGTTGCTGTGGTAAGTGAACCATGTATAAAAAGTGTTTTTTTCATCCAAATGCCAGTTGATATGCAATGTCTGGCCCACTACATTGAATCGCTGAAGTTTATTAAAGTTGTGTAAAAGCGAAACATCAGTAGCAAGGCTGAATTTGTTCTGCCCGGATGCTGAAGCTGTCAGAAGGGAAAATAATATTATTAATAGTAGTGTGGGTGGTTTCACCGGAAAAGTTCTGTTACAATGTTAAGCAAAATATTTTTCAGACTAAAAAGCCATCCCGTGATAATGAGATGGCTTTGATCCATTGCCGGGAAAATTATTTTACCAGTTTTAGTTCTTTAATAATATTTGAGGCGCCGCCGAGTTTATCAATACACCATAATACATAGCGTACATCCACGCAAATCGTACGGTTCAGGTCTTTGTCAAAAGCAATTTTATGACTTAAGGCTTCGTAGTTACCATCAAATGCCAGGCCAATAAGATTTCCGTTGGCATCTATTACCGGTGATCCCGAATTGCCACCCGTAATATCATTGGTGGTAATGAAACAAACCACCAGGTCGTTACGGGCTTTATCAATATACTGGCCGTAATCTTTTTTCTTAATGAGTTCAATTTGTTTTGCCGGTAAATCAAATTCATAATCGCCGGGAATGTATTTCTGCATTACACCACTCATGGTACATACATAATCATAAATTACAGCGTCTTTTGGACGGTAGCTTTTTACATTGCCAAAACTTACCCTCATAGTGAAAGTGGCATCCGGGTACATCATTTTCGCTTTTACAGTATCCATTTTCATAATGCCTTTAAGGTATAGCCTGCCCAGTTCATTATTTTTTGTAGTGAACTGCTGATACCTGGCCAAATATTTATTCTGGTAATTGGTAAGAAAAGCGCTGGCATGTGCATAGGCAGGGTCATCCTGAAGAGTGACAGCATCCGGGTTTTTTACAAATTCATTCCATTTGGCATCATCAAAGATCATGGTCTTTTCAAAAATGTGGGCGGCATATTTTTTATAAGTCTCTTCTTCATTTAAATCGCCATAAGCCTCTACCTGTGTTCTGTAAAAATCAATAGGGTGTTGGTGTTTGTCAATATCCTGGTAAAACATCATGGTAACAGAGGCTACAATTTTCTGGTCAGATATTTTGTTTTCATCTTTTAAAAAATCTTCTCTTGCTTTTCCGGCAGCATCCAGCGCTTTTTTAATATCCGCCTGTGTTTTCCCCTGCTGCACCAAGGCCACTTCTATTTGTTGCAGCGTACCGGCAAAGGCAATCAGTGGTGAACCTAATATTCCTTCATTGATATAAACACGATGTTTGGAATAAGGCCGCCATGCATCATAAGCTTTTGACCATTCATCAAAGAGGGATGCATATTCCGGTTTACCAATTGACCATGAGTGAAAAATCTCTTCTGCTTTTTTCTTTTGCCCGAATACATCATACTTTACAAGTTGTTTACTTTCTCCATCATAAAATTTCCAGTAATTGGCGACATTGGCATAATTGGAGGCCAGTTGCAATTTAATGGCAGGATCTTTTTTCATTTCTTCAAACATATACTTCAGCCTCATGTCACGCAGCTTCACCAGCGTAGGGTTATCAATATCCACTTTTTGTCTTACTCCATAAGAAGTTTCATATCTGTTGGTACCACCGGGATAGCCATATATCATTGCATAGTCGCCATCTTTATATCCTTTTATAGAAACAGGCAAAAACCATTTTGGTTTCAGGGGTACATTATCTTCAGTATACTCAGCAGGTTTTCCATCTTTACTCATATACACACGGTAAACTGAAAAGTCGCCGGTATGACGTGGCCATTCCCAGTTGTCAGTATCGCCACCAAATTTTCCTACACTTTCCGGAGGTACTCCTACCAATCTTACATCTTTGTATCGTTGATAAACAAAAACCAAAAACTGGTTGCCTTTGAAAAGGGAACTAATCCTTGCTTCAATAAACTGAGCAGCATCAGAATATTTTGCATTGAGATTGGAAAGCACCCTTGTTTGTCTCTGAGCTCTTTCAGTTCCGGTTAATCCCTTTAATGAGTCCATCACCATGGCTGTTACATCTTCTATTTTTAAAAGAAACTGTACGGAAATACCGGTAGGAATTTCTTCTCCATGGTTCTTTGCATAAAATCCATCTCTAAGATAATTATGTTCAACAGTACTGGCAGAGGCAACCGCATCATAGCCGCAGTGATGGTTGGTAAATATCAATCCTTCAGAACTTACAATTTCACCGGTGCATCCTCCCCCGAAAATAATAATGGCATCTTTTATAGAAACCTTATTTATGCTGTATAGTTGTTCTTTGGAGAGTTTAAGACCTCTCTTCACCATATCATTATATACCTGCTGACCCAGTAATAATGGTAGCCACATACCTTCATCGGCAAGAGCTTTAAAGAAAAATGCAAACGATAAAACAATCGTAACAATAAACTTCTTCATATGTAAATTTTTTAAGAAACAAACCTACGTTAAAATGATCTGTTGCCAAAAGAGGAAAATCAGTAAAACAAATGAGTTTTTAAAAAATGCTTATTGATTCAGTGTATTCCAAATGGTATCCTTTAGTTCTGTAAGTCCTTTTTGGGTAAAAGAAGAAATGAAAACATGGGGAATATTTAAGGGTAATTCTTTTTCGATGGCTTGTTTTAATTCATCATCCAGCATTTCACTTTTGCTGATGCCAATGATGAATTGTTTGTGTAATAATTCAGGATTATATTTTCCCAGTTCGTTTACCAGAATTTCAAATTCTTTTTTATGATCGTTGCAGTCGGCAGGAATTAAGAAAAGTAAAACAGGATTACGTTCTATATGGCGGAGAAATCGATGACCAAGGCCCTTACCTTCTGCAGCTCCTTCAATGATACCCGGAAGATCGGCCACACAAAAACTTTTTCCGTCACGGTATTCTACAATTCCCAACTGGGGATTGATAGTAGTGAATGCATAATCGGCAATCTTTGGTTTGGCAGCTGTGATTACAGAAAGTAAAGTGGATTTACCGGCGTTGGGAAATCCAACCAAACCAACATCTGCCAGCACTTTCAGTTCAAGAACTTTCCATCCTTCTACACCGGGCAATCCGGGTTGTGCATACTCCGGCGCCTGGTTGGTAGCAGTGGCAAAATTTGAATTTCCCAATCCGCCCTTACCGCCTTTGATCCAGATAATTTCCTGCCCGTCTTCCATCAGCTCCGCTTCTTTATCATTGGTCAGTTCATCCCGTACAACGGTACCCAAAGGAACTTCAATGATGATATCTTTTCCATCCCTGCCACTCATATTATTTTTCATTCCACCTTCGCCATCTTCTGCCAATACGTTTTTAAAATAACGCAAGTGAAGCAAGGTCCAGAGATTACGATTTCCTTTTAATATTATATGACCACCTCTGCCACCATTGCCACCATCTGGCCCTGCCATAGGGTTGAATTTGGTACGGGCAAAATGTTTACTGCCTGCGCCACCATGGCCGCTTCTGCAAAAAATCCTTATCTGATCAACGAAATTTGTTTTCTCCACGGTTTCTGAACTTTTATAAGCAACGTAGCGCAAAGATAACTTGTCATAAAAGGAAATAAGCAATTAATGAAAATCGTTTTGTTTGCATGGTTACTCGTTGTTTTATCAGGAGTAGATTGTTCTAAAAACAAAAATGGCGGTATTCCTTCCTGTGTGTTGAATAAAATTGAACAAATTAAAGCTAAACCCAGGTGGAACCCGCCTGCAGAGGTAACAGAATACGAATATGAGGGAAGAGAAGTTTATCTATTTACCAGCGATTGTTGTGACCAGTTTATTGAACTTTTTGACAGCAACTGTAAATATATCTGTGCTCCCTCAGGAGGAATTGCCGGAAATGGTGACGGGAAATGCACGGACTTTTATTCAAGAGCCACATTTATCAGAGTAGCCTGGAAAGATTCCAGATAAAAAAAGCGCCGGCCTTACGGGGTCAGCGCCTGTACACAGTAAATAGAATTTACTGCACAACTATTTTTTGTGAATGAATAGAATGGCTGTTTGCATCAGATACTTTAACCAGATAAACTCCCCTTGTAATAGTAGACTTTATTGAAATTGTTTCCACCTGATCTTCTGCAACCACATTGATACTACGCTGCATTACCACACGGCCCATTACATCGGTGAGTTCCATATTATAATTACCAGCTGGTATTTTTCCAAATTGTACAGTGAACTTATAATTGGAAACGGGATTAGGATAGATCATGATTTTTTCAGGAACAAAATTCTCTGGTACTCTCCTTGTCTCAATACCCGGAGTATTATTCTTTGATTTTGTCTGAAGATAATTACTGTTAGCTAAATCAGAACTGCGGTAGATACCGGCTGATGCTTTAAATTCTGTAGCTGACCAATTTTTTGGATCAACAATAAAATAGGCATTGCCATTCACGGCGCTGCTCACCAAAATTTTTCCTTCGGGTGTAACAACAGCGCCATTGGTGGTAAAATCTTTGGGTAATTCTTTTATATAACCAAGGAGCTTCGCCACTTTGGTTTCAGTATTTAATTTAAAAATGCTGTTGCGGGCGGAAAGAATATAGAGGCCGCCTTCATCATCAGCAATCATATCTCCACCGGCGCTGCTGCAAGTATTATGTAATGATACATTACCATTAGATGGATCGTCAATAATGGAACCTAACTGAGTAATCTGTAATTTTTTTCCTGTTGTAAATTTTATAAAAGTATAACCATCATTGGAAATGGCATAGCCATTACCATCCGGAGCTATTACCATACGGGTGATGATTTTTCCTTCATCCTTGTTCATATTTCCTGCATTGGTAAATGGCTGATCGTTCACATAATAAAGCTTCATTGTTTTAAGATCAATATAACGCAGCTGATCAATAAACATGGGTGCATAATAAAGTCGGTTATTCTTTTTATCGTACGCCATTGCAGCTACTCCGGTATTAAAAGGTGCAGCCATCAGGTTTCCATATTTTGCATCAGCTTCAGCTTTAAAAGAATTTTTTGTTGAGGCATCAAAAATTGGAACAGTAACATCAGTACCATTTAATAATACGGAACTGTATTCACCGTTATTCAGATCCAGTTTACGGAGAGCATTCCACCCGGAACCTGTTTGTTGAAGGTCAGTAACTGCAAATGCAAAACGATCATTTTGAGCCTGGATTAGTGTAGTAAGAAAAACCGTTCCCATCAACAGGGAAGTAAAAAGTAAAAACTTTCTCATAAACAGGTTTTTTATTTTCTAAAGGGGAGATTAAGTTACGAAAATTCTTATTGTGCAAGAAGAAAAGTTTATAAATGGGGAACTTAATTTGTAAAAGGCTGATAAAATATGTTAGAAATACGTAAAACTACGGGGACAGGCTTCAAATACTTTTATTTTTTTGTCATTCAGCAGAAAGGAAAAACATAATATTGCTTTATTTGATTAATTGTTTATCAGTCCGGAAACATAAGCCCTTGAATTGTGCTACCAGATGATCTTTCTGATTGGTAATATTAATTTGATAAAGCCCGGTACTTTTTCCATTATGGAGTTCTTTTGCTTCAGCAGTTAACACATCTCCTACATGTACAGGCTTTATAAAATTGATAGATGTATCCAATGCAACTGATAAAATATTCCTGTTATTACAGGCAAATGCAAAAGCGCTGTCGGCAAGTGAAAAAGGAATGCCGCCGTGAACAATACCAAAACCATTGACCATTTCTTTTCTTACTGCCATTTTGATTCTGCTGTATCCTTCTTTTATTTCCAGCACTTCAATTCCCAGCCACTGACTGAAATAATCATTTTCCATCATGTGACTTACCACGGAGTTAGCCAATTTGTCTTTATCATTGAGCATTGAACATTGGTTGTTGGGTGTTGAATATTTTTATTCTCCCTTAAACTTTGGAATTCTTTTCTCTAAAAAAGCCTTCACTCCCTCCTCAAAATCTTTTGTCTGAGACGCTTTTTGCTGATAGATGTCTTCCTGCTGCAACTGTTCTTCAAATGTTGAAGTAAAAGATTTATTCAGTAATTGTTTGGTAAATGCCAATCCTTTTGTAGGCATCTGTGCAAGGAAAGAGGCAACATTCATTGAGTTTTCTGCAAAAGTTTCAACAGAAAAAACTTTATAGATCATACCCAAACGCTCCGCTTCTATAGCAGGAACTTTTTCTCCCAACATCATCAGAGCACTTGCTTTCTGCCAGCCAATTAATCTTGGTAATGTATGTGTACCCCCGTTGTCCGGTATTAAACCAATTTTTGAAAATGCCTGGATGAATGAGGCGGATTCCGAAGCAATAACCACATCACAACACAATGCAATGTTTGCGCCTGCTCCTGCCGCTACACCATTAACCGCGGCCACTACCGGCTTGTCAATATTTTTTATTCTGGTTACAATTGGATTATAATGTTCTGAAAGAATTTTTGCCATTCCCGGTCCATCAGGATCGGCAACTTCTGACAGATCCTGTCCTGCACTAAATGCCTTACCTGCCCCGGTAATGTAAACACATCTTATTTCTTTGTTTTTACATTCATCCAGTGTTGACTGCATCAATAAAGCCATCTCACGGTTAAATGAATTTAATCTTTCAGGTCGGTTTAAGGTAATGATCCCGATGGAATTTTTTATTTCAAAAAGAATGGATGACATCAAATAAATATTTATTAAAAATATTTTGTTTTTCCCGGTGTGGCTATCGGGTATCTTCCATCTTCATCCGGCAAAGTCGGTGGCATAGCATTCCAGTCAAATACTTTTGGCATCACACTGATTCCAGATGCCAGTAATTTATCCCATTCCATTACCTGACCTGAATAAGTTGCCATTCTGCCCATGATGGATGTCATGGTACTTTTGGCTCCGTATTCTGCATTGGCAAATTTGTATTCACCTTTTGCAATGGCTTCGAATAATTCATCATGTTCTGTCTGGTAAGGATTGTTTTCTTTTTTCGTATCATACTGGTACAGGACATTGCCAGCATGATCTTTAATATTTGCTTCACCACAGAAAATTTTTCCCTTTGTACCTGTAAGAAGTTCATCCACCTTGCTCATAGTACCGGGAATATGACGACACTGGCTGTTCAGGATGGAACCATCAGCATAATGAAACTCCACATAATGATGATCGTAAATTTCACCATGATCTTTTCCTTTTCTTACCTGCCGGCCACCCATACCCTGAGCTTTTACCGGATAGCCACCTTTAAACCAATTGATGACATCAATATTATGAATATGCTGTTCATTGATATGATCGCCGCATAGCCAGACAAAATAATACCAGTTACGCATCTGGTATTCCATTTCAGTCTGATTATATTTTCTCGGATTTACCCAAACACCATCATTATTCCACCATGCCTGTGCTGAAGTAATATCGCCAATCAGATTTTTCTTTGCATATAATTCACGATAAGAATTCTGATAATGCCTTTGCAATCCCACTACCACATTTAATTTTTTCTGCTTTGCAATTTCTGCTGCATCCAGTACTCGTTTTATACCTGCCGGATCAGTAGCCACAGGTTTTTCCATGAAGATTTGTTTACCCTGGTTAACGGCTTCTTCAAAATGTATTGGGCGAAAACCCGGAGGTGTAGTAAGAATCACCACGTCAGCATGCGCCATTGCTTTTTTATAGGCATCAAAGCCCGTATATTTTCTTTCTTCGGGAACATCAATCCTGCTTTTAATATTTCCTTTACCGCCTGACCAGTCAGCAATATCATCTGCAGTTAATGCTTTGTAGCAACTGTCAATTCGGTCGCGGAAGGCATCGGCCATCGCTACCAGTTTTACATTTTGTTTGGTCAGGCATGCCTGCATGGCAGCGCCGGTTCCCCGACCACCGCAACCAATCAGCGCTACTTTAATTGTATCTTCAGCGCCGCTGAAAAAATTTGCTTTTGATAATAATGGCAATGCCATAGCTCCGCCGGTAAGCAGGGCAGAAGTTTTTACAAATTCCCGACGGGTGTTTTTGTTTTGCGTATTCATGATGAAGTGTTTTTAGTTTGAAAGGTATAAAGTAAAAAATTTATCTATTTCTTCTGGTGAAGGTTGTTTCAAAGGTCGTACTAATCTGAATCCTGCAAAAGGGGCATCGGTCAGCCACCACTGGCTTTTAGGAATCTGCGGATCCCGGCGGTTCCATTCGGGCAGCCATTTTGTTCTGTTGGCGCTTCGCAATTCTACAGCTTCATCAATGTAAGAGCCGCCTTTTAAAATTTTCGGGTGACGGCTTGTTGGTTTTAATTCAGGATCAACAGCCACATCATTCATTTTAGTAAAATAATTTTCATCATACTGATCCATCACCCACTCCGAAACATTACCAAGCATATCATACAATCCCCATGTGTTAGACTTTAACTGCCCCACTTTATGATATGCTTTCTTACTGTTCTTTTTATACCAGGCATATTTTTCAAGATCTTTTTCATTGTCTCCAAAAAAATACTTTGACGATGATCCGGCACGGCAGGCATATTCCCATTCTGCTTCTGTGGGCAAGCGATAAAATATCCCGGTTTTACTATACAGCCAGCGGCAATACATCACTGCTGTTTTTTGCTGCATACTGTTTACCGGGAAACCACCATCACGACCCATATCCCAGGAAAGATCTATATACTGCGGGCTGGGTCTTGTGATCGCATCGGTACCAGAATTCTGACTGGTGGCAGGATCTTTAAAAAAAAGATCAAACTCATCATGTGTTACTTCAAATGCACCCATCCAGAATGGTGAGATAGAAAATTTTTTTTGTGGCCCTTCATCTAAATCTCTTCCGGTTTCATTTGCGGGACTGCCCATTATAAAACTTCCACCGGCAATCGGAATCATCTTAAATTTTAACGGAGAACCGGGGATGGATTGCTCATAAACCTTAAAGGAAGTATCTGATGGCTGAGCAAGAGCTGTGTTGACAATAAATAAAAAAAGTATAAGATGTGTTTGCTTCATTCGGGGTGACAAGTTAGTAAAGTTCAATGTTCTTTTATTTGAAAAAATTATCAAAATTTTCTGATTTATAAATGATAACCTTTTCATTTTTTAAAACGGATATTAATAAAGCTGCATTTTCTTTTTTTACAAGCTGCAACGCTTTTTCAACCGGTAAAATACTGAAGGCGGTTGCCAGCCAGTCTGCAGTGGCACCGTCTTTTGCAATGACCGTAACATTTCTTTGAGAGGTAACTCCATATCCTGTCCGGGGATCAATAATATGGGAATACTTTTTTCCATTATGAATGGTAAACCTGTAAACATCACCGGAAGTAGCAACAGCGCAATTACTCAGTTCCAGCTTCTGATCCCAAAGTTCATTTTCTTTTTCCGGAAGGTTGATGCCGACAGTCCAGCCTTTTTTATCAGGAGGAGCATTACTCATCGCAATATCACCACCAGCATCTGCCAGGGCTTGAGTTATGTTTTTTGTTTTAAGATAGTTGATAACTTTTTGTGCAGCATATCCTTTTACAATTCCGCCAAAATCGAGTTTCATTCCTTTGCTTCTAAACGCAATTGTTTTTGATGAAACATCGACGACAAGTTTTTCAAAGCCGGTTATTTGTTTTGCTTTTTTAATTTCCAAAGATGAAGGAAATCTTTTTTCACTTCTGGCTTTTCGCCACAATTGCGAAAGCGGCCCGATGGTTATATCAAATGCCTTTTCTGATTTTTCCCATGCTTCTTTTGATTTCAGGATCATGCTTAAAAGTTCATCCGAAATAAGTTGGGCTTGGGTTGTCTGTTTTTTTGATAAAATACCAACTTCGCTGTTGACAAAATAATCACTGAAAATATTATTAAGTGTATCAACAAGTAAAAAGCAATTTTTGAAAAATTGCAGGGCTTCGGCAGAATCAGTATGGTAAAAAATAATAGTAAATGGTGAGCCCATTTTATTTTCAGAATACTGAAATCGTTTCAGCTGCGCTGAAAGAAATGCAGGAAACAACAGAGTAATAAAAATCCATCGTAACATGAATGGGATGTCATACATTTAGGTTTGAAAGATAAAAATTTATGGAACGCAGAAAGTTTATCCGCAACAGTATTTTATCCGGTGCTGCTGTAATAACCACCGGAAAATCTTTTAGTGTAAATACTAGAAAAGATGTTTTACCTGAAGGCAAACCCTTTAATCTGCCATATGCCATTCATGATGGTATGTTTGAGAATAATGCAGGCAAGGATTTTCCTGATCAAATTAAATGGGCACATGATCAGGGTTTCAGCGCCATTGAAGATAATGGCATGATGAGCCGCCCGGTTGATGAGCAGAAGAAAATAGGTGACCTGCTTACAAAATTGGGAATGAGGATGGGTGTATTTGTAATTACCTCTGATAACTGGCACTGGAAAACATCTTTGACAACCGGCAAGCAAGAGTTTACTGAAAGAATGATAAAAGATTGTAAGGAGGCAGTAGAAGTAGCCAAGCGATGTAATGCTAAATGGATGACAGTGGTACCGGGTAATTATGAAAGAAGTTTATCCTTTGATATGCAAACAGCCAATGTAATTACTGCTTTGAGAAAAGCAGCAGAAATTTTAGATCCTCATGGATTGGTTATGGTATTAGAATCATTGAGCGATAATCCTGATTTATTTTTGCGTCACACGGATCAGGCATTTATGATATGTAAAGCGGTAAACAGCCCTTCCTGCAAATTTTTATTTGATATGTACCATATGCAACGCAACGAAGGAAACATAATTGTCAATATAGACAAGGTATGGGATGAAACCGGATATTTTCAAATCGGAGATAACCCCGGAAGAAATGAACCCGGTACAGGAGAGATGAATTACAAAAATATTTTCAAACATATTTACGAAAAAGGCTACAAAGGAATTCTTGGAATGGAACATGGAAAGGTTAATCCGGGAAAAGAAGGTGAAATGGATTTAATAAGGGCTTACCGGGAAGCCGATAGTTTTAAGTGATCAATTTTCAATTGAATAATTTTGTACCAATGAATTCCGGAGACAAAATTTTTGAGAAAATAGCTGAAAAGCTATACGAATTAAATTTTAAAATTGTAAAAGAAGATAAATCCCGTCCCTGGGGTGGTTTTTATGTCATTGAAGAATCCCAGGCTGCACAATTTGCCAAACAATTTTTTCCAGAAGAAGATTTTGAAAAATTAAAGTTAACTGAGAAGTTGAGCCCTAAGATATTAATGGTGGCACCCGGTAAGAGACTTAGCTGGCAATATCATCATCGCCGTGCAGAAATATGGAAATGTATAGATGGTGAGGTAGCAGTGGCAACCAGCCATTCAGATGAAGAAACTGAAAAGCATATTTTAAAGCCCGGGGATAAAATAAAATTAAAGCAGGGTGAACGTCATCGGCTCATTGGTTTAGACCGATGGGGAGTGGTGGCAGAAATATGGCAGCATAAAGATGCATCAAATCCATCTGATGAAGATGATATAGTGAGATTGCAGGATGATTTTGGAAGGTAGAAGGCTAACTGATCAATGACATTTAAAATAATCAAAAGGTTCTTTGCAATCATCACATTGATATAATGCTTTGCATGCGGTAGATCCGAACTCGCTGATGCGATGGGTGTGATATGAATTGCAATGCGGACACTGTACTGCTTCTGCTGTTGCAAATAATTTTTGCTCACAGACTTGTTGTTTTGGATTAGGAGGAGCAATACCGTATTCCTTTA
>JAHEZE010000068.1 GCA_023251235.1 Sphingobacteriales bacterium
CTTTCACCCTTGTTTTCTTTTACCAGTCTTCTTTCCCTACCTTTTCTTTTTAGTAAAAATTTTTTTCTTTTTCAAAAAATAAAATATAATGGCTTATGCATATGAACAGGCAGGTAAGCACAGGGTGGAGCCGGGATTTAAGAAAGCAGTTTTATATTAATAACTTATTTTTTTGGAGTTTAACTATTCATCTTCTCTTACGCTACACCCATGTAAGTATAAAAACTATTCGAAATATCAGAACCCCATTTGATGATTTATGGAAGAATAATGCTATTGATTGGTAAAACGTATTGTACTAACAACAATACAAAATGTATAACACTAAAAGGTTGAAATTCAAGGCTCGTTTTTTTTGCTTCTAGCGTTTTATATCATAAATTCGAGTGATGGACAGAAATGGCCGCATAGCACATCACTAAATCATCGGCACAGTATTGGCGGCCACGAAACACCGCCTTTGATTTTCTTTTAATTTAAATTATTCCATTACCTCTTTGTAATTTCTTTATTATCGCAAAGGCTTAGTGTTTCTTAATTCTGTCCATCGGATCGGGGCATGACACCTGCTAACAGTCCCTTTTATGCCACTGTCTGCCATCATTGGGTTTGGCGCAATGTTGTGGCGGTACTCATAGGTGTCAGGCTTGTTTTGTAGCTTTATTCCCGACACGAAGTCGGGAACCGCCACAAAACTGCGCCAAGCCCCGATCCGTTGGCTGCTATACAATAACACTTAGCATTGACAGAAATTTTCAAGCAATATTACCTGAAGAACTTGATCATATGGGGTGGAATTGGCACGCTTGCATTATTGATTAGGTATTTAAGCAAACCTGAAACTTCACTATTATTTGCCTTGGCTATCATTTTATCGTTTCTCGCGGTAGGACTTATAAATGGATTTATCGATTATCGCTTTTATGAAAAGTCTGCTCCGAGACTTGTATCAAATCTACTGGAGCAGAAACCACTATTGGAATTTAAGACCATCGGCTTTTCAAGAGAAGATGACAATAAAATCGGTGGGTATATAAATAAGTATAAAATAATTCTTGCTCCGCTGACAACTATTGAAGGTGAGAAATGGCTTACTGTTTTAATTCCATTGCAAATAAGAGATGGACTCGATAATTATTTTATTAGGCTTGACGACACGTTTAAGCTTCAGCTATCTGACCAAGTTCTACTTGCAAAGGCAAACTTGAAAAGCTATGATAAAGCGTATGACTTTCAAAAGTCATTTGTTCTACTCGAAAAGACGACATTAACCTTAAGAGACAAAAAGATAATACCAATCGAGATTATTGACGAATGATGTACAGCAGCCAACAGGCGGCTTGCCGAAAGCCTGTTGCGTGTTGGCCTCACCGCATAAATAAAATTATATTTGTTGTTGCGGCTCGGCCGGAAAATAAAAAAAATTTGTCGGCCTTCGGCAAGCCCTGAACGTTGGGCGTCATGTTTTAGCGACATTTTAGTCACTGAGTTCCGTGAAAACCAAATAACTGACTAAAATCATTTTTTATATAATTTTCCCTGACCAATTTTACGTTCAGCATAAAAATATTTCATCATGGCAAGTAAAAATAAATCTGCCAAAATTATTCGCTGGACAGCTCGTATTATTGGAATATCATTAGTTGCTTTTACATTAATTTTTGGTATTGGCTCTCTACTTGAGGAACATCATGCACCTGCTTCCGAAACATTTGACACCTTAATGATAATAACATTTACGTTTTGGGGTGTTGGTCTTGCAGGTCTAATATTCGCTTTATGGAAGGAGGGTTTAGGGGGAATTATTTCATTGGCAGGTTTTATCATTTTTATCTTCCTTGCAGGTATTAATACAAAACCTGATGCCAGCTTCAGCATTGTGCTTTTTATTTTTCTGATTCCATCAGTTTTATATATATCCTATTGGTGGTTAACGAAAAAGTCTTCAAACGAATCTCATGATAAAACAATAGCCTGAATGTACAAATGCGACAAGGTCTAATTTTTATTAAATCGAAGTCATTATGAAAAAGCACATTTTTTTAGTACTCCTGGCTTTAGTAATTGGTGTATTGGGAATTATTGTCTTTTTTACTATAGCTTCTTATACTACAAGAGGTGAAGTGGGCATTATTACTACTTGTGCTTTATTTGTGTCCTTAAGTGCGTTACTTGTACGGAAACATCCTTCAGGTTGGTGGTATATCGGATTAATGTTCAGCATTCCATCCTGGTCTTTTTTTTATTTCGTGGCTGACAAAGGTCAGTTTGAAATCTATTTCTGGGGGCTAGTTGGTATCTTGCTTTGTTCATACATAGGAGCCTTAATAGGTTTATGGCTTGCAAACAAAAATAAAATTACGCAGAGAAATTAAGGGTTTTTCTAACTACAACATAAAGATAATTCTTAAACATTGTAACACAAACGCACAACATAGGATTCGGTTTGCTGCTATGCTGGCAGACGGAATAACAATCGGCAGTTGTGCTATTATCAGCTAATATCCGGCAGATGAATCACGGAATATCAGCACAGCAGAAAGCCCTGACGTTAGCGGTCATTGTAAAAAGACAGTAACAAACCATAGACAATAATAAAAAATAGAACTATATGAGAAAAATAATTTCATTTATGCACATATCGCTTGACGGTTTTGTAGCAGGACTGAACGGAGAAATGGACTGGATCAAAGTTGATGAAGAAATTTTTGATTATGTCGGTAAGCGGATAAGCGAAGGCGACACTGCATTATATGGACGAGTAACTTATCAGATGATGGAAAATTACTGGCCTACCGCAGCAGACAAGCCGACAGCGACCAGGCACGACATTGAACATTCAAAGTGGTATAAAAAAGTTCACAAAGTTGTTTTATCAAAAACAATGAAAGATGCGGGTTTGAGTAACACAAAAATTATTAGCGACAACCTTTCGGACAGAATAAATGAAATAAAACAACAGGCAGGTAAAGACATCTTGCTTTTTGGTAGCCCGACAGCAACACATTCACTTATTCAACTGAACTTAATTGACGGCTACTGGCTATTTGTTAATCCAATTATTCTTGGACGAGGCATTCCATTGTTTGTAGACATCAAAGACAAAATAAAACTAAAACTATTGACTACCCGACAATTTACTTGCGGGGTAACTGAACTGAATTACACAGTTGACAGACAATAACAACGAACCGCTAACAAGGGTTTGGAAACTCTAAAGAAGTAATTATTATGCTGCTGTTGGTGTTTCGTTAAGTTTTGTGTGTCGGCCTCACCAACTGCCGGGGTTAAGACCGCATTGATTATTTTTTTGCCTCTATATTTGGTACACCGAAATCAAAAACAATGAAATTTATAAAAGCTGTAATACCTGCCGGTCTTATTGCCGGAGCAATGGATATCTCAGGCGCCTGCATAGGATATATGCTTGATCATAATGGCAGGTTTCCGACAAAAATTCTTGAGTATATAGCCGGCGGTGTGTTTGGCAAAGATGCACTCACCGGTGGATTACCCATGAAATTATGGGGGGCTTTGTTTCATTTTTCCATTGCTATGTCCTTTACTCTTTTTTATTTTATTGTTTACCCCAAGCTAAGGTTGTTGCAGAAAAATATTTTTTTCAGCGCCATTATTTACGGCTTGTTTGTGTGGGCGGTTATGAATTTATTAGTAGTGCCCAACTCGGCTTTGCATACCCCCATTATTCCCTTTGATTTTATAAAGGCAGCCAAAGCCGCTTTTATACTCATGATTTGTATTGCACTGCCGGCAGGTTATTTTGCCGAAAAATACTATTCATCTAAATAAACCTGCTGACTTCATAAAGGCATCCCTCTTTTATCGTTTCTGAATTCTTTCCTTTCTTTGCATATGTCTTCATCACCGGATAAGATCATCATCATCACTGCCCCTTCCGGGGCCGGTAAAACTTCCATCACCAACCATTTATTAAAAACGTTTCCCAACCAGCTGGCTTTTTCCATTTCCGCCGCCACCCGCCCAAAAAGAGATTATGAAAAAGAGGGAGTGGATTATTATTTTATCACCGTGGATGAGTTCAATGAAAAGATAAAGCATAATGCTTTTGTGGAATGGGAAATGGTGTACGAAGGGAAATATTATGGAACATTGAAAAGTGAAATTCACCGCATCTGGAAAAAAAATAAAATCCCGCTGCTGGATGTGGATGTAAAAGGGGCTGAGCATGTGCAGCAGCAACACCCCGAACAATCACTTTCTATTTTCATTGAACCGCCTTCCATTGAAGAGTTGAAACGTCGCCTTCAATCAAGGGGTACAGAATCGGCAGAAAGCCTGGATGCCAGAGTGAGTAAAGCCGCTTATGAACTTTCTTTAAAAGATCATTTTGATAAAACGATTATGAATGATGACTTAAACAAAGCCTGCAAAGAAGCGGAAAGAATAGTGAGGGAGTTTATAAAACAAACCCCACCAAAACCCGCATTTGCGGGACAGACTCTCCCCTAAAGTAAAGGGGAGGCTTAAAGCTGAAGTAATCCTATTGAACTTTTATTAAAATCTCAACTGTTGTTTATTTATCTGGTGAAATCATCATCAATAGCTCAAATATGTTCCCGGTAATAAGTCCCCTTTAGGGGGTTTGGGGGTTCTGTCTTTTTTCTATCTTTACCCCCTTATGCTCGATTTTAAAACAATAATCTGGTTTCTGCTTACTATTCTGTTGATGGGGTTTTTTGCCGGTATTGAAATGGCTTTTTACAGCGCCAACCGTATGAGTATTGAGCTAAAGAAAAAACAAGGCTTTGCCAGCGGGGAGATACTGGATCAGTTTGTGGATCACCCCGTTCATTTTCTGGGCACCACACTGATCGGGTTCAATATTTTTCTGGTGTTCTTCGGTTTACAGATCAGCAATGTGATGCGGCCGGTATGGGAATCATGGCAGGTGGGCTCTGACATGGTACGCATTCTTATCGAAATCATATTTTCTACTCTTATTGTTTTGATTTTA
This sequence comes from Sphingobacteriales bacterium, assembly GCA_023251235.1. GTDB lineage: Bacteria > Bacteroidota > Bacteroidia > Chitinophagales > Chitinophagaceae > VBAS01. The sequence goes on from JAHEZE010000068.1 coordinate 4,997, forward strand.
GCAGAATTTATTCCCCGGGCCATATTCAGAGCAAGGGCCAATAGCCTGCTTTCAAAATTGGCCCAGCTTATTGATGTTTTTTACCAAATGTTTTATCCTATAGCTGCTGTATTTATTGCGATGGCCAAGTGGATGCTGAAATATCTTTTCAATGTACGGGTAGATGAAAAGAAAGAAGCTTTTGGCCGCAGCGACCTTGAACATCTTTTCCGCAAAACCAAAGACACTGAAGAAGAGAATCAGCCACTCAATACAGAAATGTTTGAAAATGCATTGGAGCTTCCTAAAATACGGATTCGGCAATGCCTGGTGCCCAGGAAAGAAATCGTAGGTATTGATATTAAAGAACCGGTAGAAAACCTTAAGAAGCTATTTATTGAAACTAAATTATCGCGGCTGGTAGTTTTTGATGGTAATATTGATAATATTGTCGGTTACGTTCATCAGCTCGATATGTTTAAGCGACCCGGCACTATTCAATCAGTGCTTTTACCCATGCCGGCTGTTCCGGAAAGTATGAATGCAACCGATCTGATCAATAAATTTACCCGTGAACATAAAAGCATTGCCTGGGTGGTGGATGAGTTTGGCGGCACAGCCGGCATCATTACCATTGAAGACGTGCTGGAAGAAATTTTTGGAGAAATACAGGACGAATATGATGTGGAAGAGTTTGTAGAAAAACAGATTGCTGAAAATGAATATATTTTTTCCGGCCGTCTGGAACTGGACTACCTGAATGAAAAATACGGATTTGATTTTCCCAAAGATGAAACAGAGACTCTTTCCGGTTTTATCATTAGTTATCATGAAACCATTCCCCGTCAGAAAGAGAGGATCATCATTGCCGATTTTGAATTTGACATTATGAATGTAAGCGATACCAGAATTGAAATGGTGAAGATCAAAATACTGAAATAACAGCACCTGCTCGCCCATACCAGGTTTAATTTAAAACCGCTTATCCATTAATTTTTTTTTCTTCCTGAAAGAGCCTTTATCTTTCATTTTATAAAATAATCATTTATGACTCAAATTAGAAAAATCCTGTTGTTTTTAACCGCAGGATTATTTGCCGGCATCTGCAGTTTTACACAAAATGCAAACCCGGCACAAAAAACAGATACCACAAAAAAGACAACTGTACCAGCTGCCCCGCCCAAAGCCACCGTGACTGAAAAAGTGAAAAGCAGTAAAAAATCTGAGGGGCTGTTCACCCTTTATCAAGATACCGCAAACGGTAGTTTGCAGATGTATATAAAGAAAAATCAACTGGAAAAAGAATATATCTATCAGAGTTTTTCCATGGGCGGACCCACTACTTTATTTCTGAATCAAAATATGATCCGCACGACCTGGGTTATTAAGATCAAAAAGAATTTTGACAAGCTGGAATTTTCCCAGGTGAATACTAATTTCTGGTATGATCCGGAAAATGCAGTAAGCAAATCTGCCAACGTCGATGTAACGGAAGCCGTATTTTATTCTGCAAAAATTGATGCGGAAGATTCACTGGGTTTTATTATTCCCGGTGATGCATTATTTATCAGTGATAAACTGGATCCTATTAAACCGGTTATTGCCCCTGGCCCGGGAGCAAGCTTTGCATTTAATCTTGGAAGCCTGAACTCTTCAAAGTCAGGATATAAATCTGTTCGTTCATACCCGGATAACACGGATGTTATTGTTGAACTTGCATTTGATAACCCGTCTCCATTTAATGGAGGCGGAAAAGATATTACGGATGCCCGTTATAACAGAATTCGCTTTCAACATAGTTTCTTAGAAGTGCCCCAAAATGATTTTCGTCCACGACATGATGATCCCAGGGTGGGATATTTTACCCAGGAAATTGATAACCTTACCAGCATTAAAGTTGCCGACTATAAAGATGTCATCAATCGCTGGAATTTAAAAAAGAAAGACCCATCGGCTGCCATCAGCGAACCTGAAGAGCCGATTGTATGGTGGGTGGAAAACACTACGCCGGTTGAATTCCGTCAAACAATTGTTGAAGCCGGATTGAAATGGAATGAAGCATTTGAAAAAGCAGGGTTTAAAAATGCTGTCGTAATGAAGATTATGCCGGATGATGCTACCTGGGATCCCGGCGATATTCGTTACAATGTGATCCGTTGGGTTTCTTCTCCCATTCCTCAATACGGGGCAATCGGGCCTAGTTTTGTAAATCCAAAAACCGGTCAGATACTTGGAGGAGATATTACAGTAGAGTGGTTTACCGGAAGCTCTGGTCCGATACAGGAAGAGTTGTTTGATGTAAAATCAATAAAAACGGATCTGCCCTCTTTGCTTTTGAATGAGCAGCCACAACAAACGGTAAGTTCTCTAAACAATAAAAGCTGGATGACCTGCACACTTGGCCAGGAATTAAAAGCTCAGTTTACATCAGGCCTTACTGCTATGGAAGCTAATGATGCCTCTCCGGCAGAAATAAAAGAATTGCATAAGCAATTTCTGTATTATCTGATTTTGCACGAAATGGGTCATACAATGGGATTAAACCACAATATGAAAGCCAGCCAAATGCTGACTCCGGTTGAAGTGAATAATAAAGACATCACTCATAAAGTGGGAATGCAGGGATCTGTTATGGATTATCCTGCTGTTAATGTTGCTGCTGATAAAAGCAAACAAGGCGATTATTATACTATAAAAACAGGTCCTTATGACTGGTGGGCAATTGAATTTGGATATACTCCATTCACTAAAGATGAAGAAAAAGAAGGTTTGAATAAAATACTGAATAGAAGTACAGAGCCTGCACTTGCTTTTGGTAATGATGCAGATGATATGCGTACACCCGGTGGCGGTGGTATTGATCCACGGGTGATGATTAATGATATGAGTAATGATATGGTGGCCTATGCTGAAGAAAGATTAGGCCTTGTCAATACATTAATGGGAAAACTAAAAGACAAATACACCAAACCAGGAAAATCTTATGCAGAGTTAAGAAGCCGTTATGGTACTCTTATGAATCAAAGAGTGTCGATGCTTCAATCAGTAAGCCGTTTTGTTGGTGGTGTAATGGTGGACAGAAGTTTTGCAGGACAGGATACAAAGAACAAACCATTTACTCCTGTATCAGCAGCTTATCAGAAAAAAGCAATGGCATTATTGTCAAAATATGTTTTTGCTCCTGATGCATTTGCCGCGGATGCACCGCTATATCCTTATTTGCAGTTACAGCGTCGTGGTTTTAATTTCTTTGGATTGGGCGAGGATATTAAACCAGAGAATATTATTTTAACCCTGCAAATGGGAATACTTGCTCATATCTTAAGTGGAGCAACTATGAACAGGCTAAACAACAGTTCCCTGTATGGCAATTCATACTCTTCTGCTGATATGCTAAGCGATATGACGAATGCTTTATTCTCTGCAGATTTAAAATCAAACGTTAATCTTTACCGTTTAAATCTTCAAACAGAATATGTAAAAGGATTTGCAGCAGTTGTTTCAGCCTCAGCAAGCCCCTATGATAATGCATCAAAAGCTGCATTATACAGTTCCCTTAAAAAAATAAAGAGTATGATGGCAAGCGCCGTTTCCCCGAATGAACAAACCCGGGCACACAGAGCTAATCTTGTTTTTCTGATCGACAAAGCATTAGCTGTAAAATAATATTTTCTTTTTCGCCAAAACCCCGGATTAATCTCCGGGGTTTGTTATATTAAATAAAGAGATGCTGATACGCCATTTCCGGGACTTATATTTGCGGTTCTAATTATATTAAATGGCATTTACATTATTTGGTAAAAAGAAAGATGGCGAAAAGGCAGAGATGTCATTTATTGATCACCTGGAAGTGCTGCGTGGTCATTTATTCCGCTCAGTGGTAGCCATAGCTTTGGGTGCGATTGTATTTGGCGTGTATAATAAATTCTTTGTTCGTGAAGTGCTGATGGGTCCTACCCATGCTGATTTTCCTACTTATAAATGGCTTTGTAAAATCGGACATGCCCTGGGTCTTGGCAATGTCATGTGTATGAAAGATATCGGGCTTAAAATGCAGAGTACAACTGTAAGCGGGCAGTTTAGCATGTTCTTTACAGTAATTTTTGTCGGGGGAATAATTTTAGCCTTTCCCTATATTTTCTTTGAATTCTGGAGGTTTGTAAAACCGGCATTGACCAAAAAAGAATTACACAAAACAAGAGGCGTTATTTTCTGGGTATCTCTATTATTCTTTGCCGGAATTTTATTTGGCTATTTTGTAATTGCCCCATACACAGTAAACTTTTTTGCCAATTTCCAATTAGATGAAAATATTGAGAACCGGTGGACTGTTACCAGTTATATTGATACTCTGGTCCCTTTAATACTTGGAACCGGGCTTGCTTTTCAACTTCCATTAGTTATGTTTTTTTTGGCAAAGATTGGTTTAATGAGTGCAGCTTTTTTGCGCAGATACCGTAAATATGCAATTGTAATTATTTTACTTGTAGCCGGTATTATTACTCCTCCGGATGTAATCAGCCAGATTATCTGTACCATCCCACTGCTGCTTTTATATGAAATAAGTATCTGGCTTACAGCAAAAGTGCAAAAGGAAAAAGAGAAAGAAGAAGCGCAAGAATGGAGTTAAAAAGTTAAAAAATTAAAGAGTGAAGTTCTGTAATTTTGTATTGAATATCTAATTAGTAATTTTTAATTCTTAATTCCATGTCTTCTCCTTTCAATTTAAATAAACCGATAGCCATCGGAAGCGATCATGCAGGTTATGATTTTAAAGAAGAGCTCATCTCTTTTCTGGAAGCAAAAGATCTTTCTTTTCATGATTATGGCACTCATTCAAAAGATTCGGTGGATTATCCTGATTTTGCCCACCCTGTGGCGGTGGCGGTGGAAAGCGGGGAAGCTGCTTTTGGAATTCTACTTTGTGGTAGTGGTAATGGTGTGGCTATTACCGCTAATAAACATAAAGGTGTTCGTGCTGCTATTTGCTGGGGAGAAGAATTAGCTAAAGTAGCGAGAGAACATAATGATGCAAACATTATCTGCATACCCGCAAGATTTGTCCGTGAAGGGGATGCCGAAAAAATGGTACAGCTCTTTATGTCAACTGAATTTGAAGGAGGCCGTCACTCACGTCGCGTTGAAAAAATTGCAGAAGGCTGCTGATTGCCGGCATCATTTAATTATTTCTTTCCATTATCCGGGTTTAATATTTGAACCTATCTTAATTTTTTTATCATAAAGAATGTTTTTGTTTAATAAATCGTCTCCCTTCCTTTTGTGTTATAGTGCAAATGAAAAACAAATCTTTAAAGGCTAATCGTGATGAACTGCTTAAGCGGGATATACCCCTTGATTCTCAACGTGCCTATTAATATATATAGAGTAAAGCTGAAAAAACTGGTTTTTTTTTATTTATTTCGCCTTCTATAAATTGATTGTAAGTAATGAATCAGGTTGAAAATAATCCTGCCCGTTCTGAAATGAATTCTGAGAAGGAAAATAATATTGATTACTCAGAGGTATATCGCACCCAGGAACTGAAGCAATTGAATAAGAGATTGAGAAAAACACGAAATATTCTTTTTATATGTGCTATGGCTGTAATTGGCGGGGCGCTGGTTTTCTGGATTATGCCCGAAACATCTTTCAACTCAATTAATTTTCTATATTATACATGTCTGTCTGTTGTTTTGGTCTTACTTGGCATCTTCAGTAATAAAAGACCCTATGTTTCTTTAGTCACTGGTCTTATCCTTTGTATCAGTTTCTGGGTAGCTGAAATATTGATGAAAAAAACTGATGACCTTTTGATCGAAGGATCAATCCAGAAACTATTTATTATTTCATTACTCGTTTCCTGTCTGCATGCTTCGAAAGAGGCAGAACTGATTAGAAAAGAACTCCATTTTAGCTGATAGTTTTATTTTCTACCCTGCATTTTTTACAAAATTTTTATTGCCTGTTTAAACCTTCCGGCAACTCCCCGGTCTATTTCTCCGTTACCGATTTACGAACTCCAAAAACTGAAATATGAAAACTAATCAATTTATCAAATCCGTTTTTTGGGGTTTTATTTTAACGCTGGCTTTATCCTTATTGAATAATGCCACCGCACAGGTTCGTAAAAGATTTGGCCATATTGAAAACAAATTTGATCGTAGAGAAGACGTTCGTGACCGTCGCGAAAATTTCCGGGATCGCCTCGAAGATGTATGGTATATAAGACATCATGGAGGACGCAGGGATCGGTTAGAAGACATACGTGATAGAAGAGAAAATATAAGAGACCTCAAAGAAGATTTCCGTGATCGTCGTGAAAACATCCGGGCCCACAGATTGGTTCGTTGGTACCGCCGCCATTAATCCTTACCTTTCATTATAAAGGAAAACGTCCCGTAATTTTTCGGGACGTTTATTTTTTTCACCAATCGAAGAGCTATTAAAGTTGAAAAGAGTCTCGCCATTCGGCGGGATAAACTCTGAGACCAAAGCTTCATCCCGAAATTCCGATTACTATCGGGATTGATAAAATAATTATCACTTGTATTTCCCATACATCACCATCCCAATAGCCATGCAAATATTAATGGTGCTACTATTGTTGCATCGCTTTCAATAATATACTTAGGTGTATGAATGTCCAATTTTCCCCAGGTGATTTTTTCATTAGGCACAGCTCCGGAATAAGAGCCATAAGAGGTGGTTGAATCACTGATCTGGCAGAAATAACTCCAGAAAGGTACATCATGCCATTCCAAATCCTGGTACATCATTGGAACAACGCAAATAGGAAAATCACCGGCAATACCACCTCCAATCTGGAAGAATCCAACTCCTTTTCCGGAAGAATTATTGCGATACCAATCCGTAAGCCAAACCATATATTCAATACCGCTTTTTACGGTACCAGCTTTCAATTCATTTTTTACAATATAGCTGGCAAAAATATTTCCGGTGGTACTATCTTCCCAACCCGGCACCACAACAGGAATGTTTTTTTCTGCAGCCGCTACAACCCAACTGTCTTTCGGATCAATCTCGTAATACTGTTTCAAATCCCCACTCAAAATAGTTTTAAATAAAAATTCATGGGGGAAATACCGTTCACCTTTTGCTTCTGCATCTTTCCATTGTTTTACCAGGTGCTTCTGTAATCGCCGGAATGCTTCTTCTTCAGGAATGCATGTGTCAGTTACCCGGTTGAAATGGTTTTCCAGTAAATCCCGTTCATCCTGAGGGGTGAGATCACGGTAATGAGGTACTCTTTTATAATATGTATTTGCCACCAGGTTCATCACATCTTCTTCCAGATTGGCGCCGGTACAGCTGATGATATCAACTTTTCCCTGCCGTATCATTTCTGCAAGAGAAATTCCAAGTTCAGCTGTGCTCATAGCTCCGGCAAGAGTGACCATCATTTTTCCTCCTTCCAGGAGATGTTGCTCATAGCCTTTGGCGGCATCCATTAATGCGGCAGCATTAAAATGCCGGAAGTGATGCTTGATAAATTGAGAAACGGGTCCTTTACTCATTTTGTGATTTTATATTTCCGCCTTCATATCACAATAAGGTGAGACATTGCGGTTAACCCACTGAGGTTTTAGCTTAAGCAGGTAAAGAGGGACAAAAATATATTTTTTATCAAACAATGGTTTTAAAATAAAAAAAATCCGGGGATTTCGGTGGAAATAAACCACATGCTTATAAAAGAACTGAATTGATGATTAACCCCATTTTATTTCAAATTCCTGAAGGTGTGGTACTTTCATATTCTATGGTTTAATGATTAAGGCAAGGTGAATTTCCCAAAAAATGCAGTTTTACAATAAATGCTTAAATAAGCCACGTTACAAACAAAATCAGTTAAAATATGAGTAGCAGATATAATTGTCAAAAAGATTAATGCTCCTGAATTTCAAAAACAATTTTATTGCTTATTATTTTCTATCAAAAAAGAAACCCTGACAAAACTGCCAGGGCTCTTTTTTTACCACACACCAAAACTTTCTTTAACACATTGTTTCACTATCCGCTTTATTAAACTTTAGTTTTCTTTTTATATTTTTCCCAATCACTTCCATTTGCAGACTTCAGCATAATGGCAGTATCTGCATTTTCCACTGTAACATAATAATGTGTCCCTTCCCCATTACTCACTTCAAAAAGATCGCTTATCCAGTAATTATTGTAATCATTTTTCAATTTTGTGAGAAGATTTAAAGGAAGTTGTAATGAACTGATATATCGGGACACACTTAACAGCTCACCATCCATTGAATAATAGGCAAATATTTTTGAATCATAATTGGTAAAAGCTGCACGGTAATAATTACTGCCTGTTACCCAACTTACGTCTGTAGCCGTGGAAAATTCGCTTTTAAATGCCTCCAATACTTTGGCAGATATTTTTTCTTCTCCTGCAAATGCACTTGTGATGCCCATGGTGACTATCAACCCAAGTGCTAACATCATCTTTTTCATGATTTATAATTTTATTGGTTTAATGATCGAATGTTCTATTTATCAGTTTGACGTTTTAAAGATAGATTGGGTTACACCCCGCCACAAGTGATTTATGACAATTGGGAGCACTTGTTAATGTATGTGAACAATGCTGAATCAATGTAAACATGATTTCCGGGAAAAATACCGTCAGCCATACTTTTAACCCGCTCATCCAGTCCCGGGTAATAAACCTGAAATGTGAAAATTTTTATAACAAATGTTGAGTATTTGCAGGCTTACTTTTATTTAATCATGATAATCCCCTTTTTCCGGCAAACATTATCTTTAAGTAATGAATTACCTGGCCCATGCATACCTTTCTTTCAACAACCCGGAGATCCTTGTGGGGAATATGATCAGTGATTTTGTAAAAGGGAAAAAACAATTTGATTACCCCGATAATATTCACAAAGGCATACGCCTTCACCGGCAAATTGATCAGTTTACTGATTTTCATGAAGCGACAAAAATGGCTAAAGAAATATTCAGGCCTTCCTATCGTTTATATAGCGCCGCATTTATTGATGTGGTGTATGATCATTTTCTGGCAACAGATGAAGATTTTTTTACTGAAGAATCTCTTCAACTTTTCACCAATGAAGTTTATAAAATGTTAAACCGGCATATAAAATATTTCCCCGAAAATTTTTCGGGTATGTTTCCCTATATGAAATCACAAAACTGGTTGTATAATTACCGTTTAAGATGGGGAATCGAAAAAAGTTTTGCCGGAGTGGTACGGCGCTCCAAATACCTGGAAGAAAGTGAAACTGCTTTCCGGTTATTCAATGAAAACTATGATTTACTGAAAAGCTATTCCAGGGCGTTTATCCGGGAAGTGATCCCCTATTCAAGAAATAATTTTATAAAATTGACTATGGAATAATTCAATTAATGCAATTCAGTTACATTTAAGAAAATGAAACCGCTATTTTTGTTATTCAAACCCGTTGCTATGCAAAAATTAATCCTCGCTTGTTTGCTCCTGTCTTGCAGTATATTTTCATTTTCACAAACAACCATTAAGGTCCCGGATATTGACAAGTCGCCAATGGATATGAGCTATTACCCCAATAATTATCCCATTCTTAAAATACAAAACAAGGCAACTGAACCATTAATTGCAAGAGTAATATACAGCCGGCCACAAAAACAGGGTAGAACGATTTTTGGTGAATTGGTTGAATATGGAAAAGTGTGGAGGTTAGGTGCAAACGAAGCTACCGAAATTGAATTCTATCAAGACGTAAAGATTAATGGCAAAAAGATCCCTAAAGGACGATATACGCTTTATGCAATTGTGAATGAAACAAAATGGACATTGATTGTAAACAAGGATACTGATATATGGGGCGCATTTAAATATGATCCTAAGAAAGATGTAACAAGGATTGATATCCCTGTACAAAAAACTGATGAATTAGTGGAAGCCATGTCAATGATGTTTGAAAAATCAGCAAGCGGAATTAATTTCATAATTGAATGGGAACAAATAAAAATTTCATTACCAATAAGTATATAAAATAAAAATATGCAGTTAAAAAACTTTCTTCTTTGCATAACGATATTTTCTTTTTTCTCCTGTAACTCAAATAAAGAAAACTCAAAAATCACGGAAACTCCTGCAACAAAAGATACCCTGGCAGTAGTACCAAAAAATATTAATCCTGATGCTGTTCCCGATATTTCTCCAATGGATATGATTTATTTCCCTGTTGACTATCCGAAATTGAAAATGACCCGTTCCGTATCATTGCCTCCTGTGATGAGAGTCATTTACAGCCGACCGCATCTGCAAGGCCGAAAATTATTTTACAATCTTCAGAAGTTTGGCGATTACTGGCGACTGGGCGCCAATGAGGCCACCGAAATCCAGTTCTTCAGGGAGGTGACTATTCAAACTAAGAAAATCAAACAAGGCCGTTATGTTATTTACTGCATCCCGCAACAGGATCACTGGACAATTTTTTTAAATACGAATATTGATTCCTGGGGATTGACCCAGGACAATGCAAAAAACATTCAGCAATTCATCATACCTGTAAACTACAAAAATTCTTATGCCGAATATTTTACCATGAATTTTGAAAAAACCGATAATGGCGCCACACTCACGATGGCATGGGATGATGCTGTAGCTAAACTGCCTATTAATTTTTAAATTTTTACTACGATTTTTTTATGTCGGGCGTTTGTTCCCTGATTAAGCTTTTATTGCGACGCTCCGTTTATCTTCCTGTTCTTTAATCAACATTTCGCATCCGATAGCTATCGGGTCTTCAGCTTTCTTTTCCCTGCCCGATTATCATATTTTATATAATGATTATCAGGCGGGCTATTCAGCCATTAATTTCATTACTTTACAACTATGTGCGGAATAGCAGGCATCATATCATCCAATCCATCTCATATTGATATCACCCGGTTAAAGAATATGACCGATGTTCTTTCTCACCGTGGTCCCGATGGCGAAGGTCATTGGATTAACCCGGCAGGAATAGTGGCTTTAGGGCATCGCAGATTATCAATTATAGATTTAAGTGATGCTGGTCATCAACCTATGCATTATCTGGATCGGTATACCATTATTCATAACGGAGAAATATATAATTATATCGAGCTCAGAGAAGAATTACAAAAAACCGGCTACAGTTTCCATTCACAAACTGATACAGAAGTTATAGTGGCCGCTTACGATAATTGGAAAGATGATTGCGTTGAACATTTTGACGGCATGTTTGCATTTGCAATCTGGGATGAAAAAGAAAAAAAATTATTTGCTGCCCGTGACCGCTTTGGAGAAAAACCATTCTATTATTTTCACGACGGTGAAAAATTAATTTTCGCCAGTGAAATGAAAGCCTTGTGGGCCTATGGAATTGAAAAAAAGAATAACCTTAAACTGCTTTTTAATTTTCTTACAATAGGATATACAGATAATCCGGAACGGCCAGAAGAAACTTTTTATGAAAATATACAAAAGCTCCCCGCGGCATCTTATTTAAAATATTGTCCCGATAACTATCGGGACAATAATCAATTTTCAATTCTCAAATACTGGGATATTGAAATTGAAAATATTGATGAAGAGATTGATGATGATGAAGCCATTGAAGAATTTAATTTACTCTTCAACACATCAGTACGAAGAAGATTAAGAAGCGATGTGGCTATTGGTACCAGCCTCAGCGGGGGGCTTGATAGCTCTTCAGTTATTGCCACGCTGCATTCGCTCACAGCTCATAGCTCACAGCTCACAGCTTTTTCTTCCATCTTCCCCGGCTTTGAAAAAGATGAATCAGCCTTTTCAAAACTGGTTGCTGATCAATATAACCTGAAGCAATTTACTGTTGTACCCCATGCCGTTTCATTAGCTTCCGATTTTGAAAAAATTTTTTATCATCAGGAAGAGCCGTTTACCTCAGCAAGCATTTATGCTCAATACAAAGTTTATGAACTTGCAAGGCAGCAGGGAATAAAGGTTTTATTAGACGGACAGGGAGCAGATGAAACACTGGCAGGATATCATAAATATTATAAATGGTATTGGCAGGAACTTTTTAATAAAAGGAAATTAATCAGCAGTAACGAAATAAAAGCTGCACGCCAGAATGGAGTAAAAGAAAAGTTCGGACCCCGGAATATAATTGCTGCTTTGTTTCCTGATTTTGCTTCGGTTATTTTAGAACGGCAATATTTACTAAATGCTTTACGTCAGGAAGATCTTACAAAGGAGTTTGTTCAGCATCAAAGTAAAGAAGCCTATTATGCTACTCCTGCACATTTTAACCTGAATGGAGCATTATATTTTAATACGATGCAGCATGGATTAGAAGAACTTCTCCGGTATGCGGACAGAAATTCAATGGCTCATGGAAGAGAAGTTCGTTTACCCTTTTTGAGTCACGAACTGGTGGAATTTATTTTTTCTTTACCCGCTAATTTTAAAATAAGAAAAGGCTGGACCAAGTGGTTGCTTAGAAAAAGTATGGAGAAAAGCCTGCCTGCCGAAATAATATGGAGGCGGGATAAAGTAGGGTTTGAGCCGCCACAGCAACAGTGGATGCAGGACGAAAAACTAAAGGAGATGATTCATGAAGCAAAAAAGAAACTGGCAGATGAAAAAATTCTGAAACCAGAAACAGTAAACAAAAGAATTATTCCTAAAGCTGCCCATGAAGCCGATAATTATGATTGGCGTTATTTAACAGCATCATTTCTTTTTAAGTGAGTTGAAATCTTCATCTTTGCAGCTCAGTAATAAAAATTAAATACTCAACAATGAAAGCAGCCACAAAATATATTCATGCAGGAGCAATACCTGACCCGTCTACAGGAGCTATTATGACACCAATCTACCAAACCAGTACTTATGTGCAGGAGGCGCCGGGAGTAAACAAGGGCTATGAATATGCAAGAAGTCAGAACCCGACCCGCAAAGCATTGGAAGATGCTTATGCCGTCATTGAAAATGGTAATTATGCATTGGCTTTCAGCAGTGGGGTAGCTGCAACAGATACAGTAATTAAATTGTTAAACCCCGGAGATGAAGTGATTTGCGGCAATGATTTGTATGGTGGCACTTATCGTTTATTTACCAAAGTGTTTGAAA